>JAEZHQ010000334.1 GCA_023416455.1 Pseudomonadota bacterium
CCTGAGCACGACGGACGTCGGTGAGCTGACCACCACCCAGATCGGTGCGCTGACCACGGCGCAGATTGGGGCGCTGACCGCGACCCAGATCAGCGCGCTGAGCACCGAGCAGACGGCGGCGCTGAGCACGGCGCAGGTCCGCGCGCTGAGCGCCACCCAGATCCGGGGCCTCAGCACGACGGACATCGGCGAGCTGACCACCACCCAGGTGGGCGCGCTGACCAACGCCCAGGTGGGGGCGCTGAGCACGGACCAGGTGGGGGCGCTGAGCACGACCCAGGTGGAGGCGCTGAGCGCCACCCAGGTGGGGGCGCTGTCGGCGACCAGCCTGTCGGAGCTGGGCACCGAGCAGATGGCGGCGCTGAGCACGGCGCAGATCCGCGGGGTGACGGCGACGCAGCTGCGCGGCCTGAGCACGACGGACGTCGGCGAGCTGACGACCACCCAGGTGGAGGCGCTGACCACGGCGCAGGTTGGGGCACTCAGCGCGACCCAGGTCAGCGCGCTGAGCACCGAGCAGACGGCGGCGCTGGGCACGGCGCAGGTGCAGGCGCTGACCGCGACCCAGCTGCGCGGCCTGAGCACGACGGACGTCGGCGAGCTGACCACCACCCAGATCAGCGCGCTGACCACGGCGCAGGTTGGGGCGCTCAGCGCGACCCAGGTCAGCGCGTTGAGCACCGAGCAGACGGCGGCGCTGGGCACGGCGCAACTGCGGGCGCTGAGCACGGCGCAGTTGGCCGGTCTGAGCACGACGGACGTCGGTGAGTTGACCACCACCCAGATCGGCGCCCTGACCGCCGCCCAGGTGGGCGGGCTCAGCGCGACCCAGGTCAGCGCGCTGAACACCGAGCAGACGGCGGCGCTGGGCACGACGCAGATCCGCGCGCTGAGCGCCACCCAGGTCCGGGGCCTCAGCACGACGGACATCGGCGAGCTGACCACCACCCAGGTTGGCGCGCTGACCAACGCCCAGGTGGGGGCGCTGAGCACGGACCAGGCGGGGGCGCTGAGCACGACGCAGATCGAGGCGCTGAGCGCCACCCAGGTGGGGGCCTTGTCGGCGACCAGCCTGTCGACGCTGGGCACCGAGCAGATGGCGGCGCTGAGCACGGCGCAGATCCGCGGGGTGACGGCAACGCAACTGCGTGGCCTGAGCACCGAGGATATGGCCGAGCTGTCGGTGACCCAGGTGGGGGCGCTGAGCAACGCCCAGATCGAGGCGCTTTCGACGACCAACTTCTCGGCGTTGGACGGCACCCAGATCGGCGGATTGTCGACGACGCAGATCGGGGCCCTGACCGCGGCCCAGATTGCCAAGCTGAGCGCCGAGGACATCACCGAGTTCTCGGCGGACCAGATCGGCGCCTTCAACACCGCCCAGATGACCATGCTGTCGGCAACCAACGTCGGTGAGTTGAGCACGACCCAGATCGAAGGGTTGAAGACCTCGCAGGTCCGTGCACTCTCGACCGCTCAGATCCAGTACTTGAGCACGACCAACATCGAGGCGATGTCCGTGACCCAGGCGAGTGCCTTTACCGCGACACAGGTGCAGAGCATGTCGGCTGATCAGGTGGACAGCTGGCTTTCCGCTCTGGGTTGATCGGTCCACCGGCGGAGGCCGGCACCGTCGGGTGCCGGCCGTCCGTCCGGGCGTCGCCCCGCCGGAGGGGGCGCCCGCCCCCTGTTCAACGTCACCGCTTTTCCAGGGGCGCACTCCACTGCCGATGTCACTCCAGCCATGGATGGCCGTAAGCGGCCCGGTGCGACCGCCGGGCTCTCCGCTCCGACGCTGTCTGCGGACCTGGGGCCGCCGGTGCGCGCTGGCCGCGTTGATCCTTCCTGCCGGTTCCGGTACACGGCCCAGGGCGCTTCCGCAGCGGCGCACCGGTGGTGATTCTCTCTTCATCAGAGGCTTCGATGTCTGACTCTGCCTTCCTGTCCGCGGTGAAAAAGATCACCGAGACGGGGTTCGACTTTTACCAGCTGCTCGAAACGGTCGCGGTGCTGGCCGACGGGGGGGACACGGACCGGGCGGTGCAGCTTTACCGGATCTGGATCAGCTTCAACCCCAGCCATCCTCTTCTCTACGTCGCTCACTTCAACCTTGGGGTCCTGCTGACCGGGGCCGGCGACATGGCCGGCGCACGGTCGTCTCTGGAAGGCGCGCTCGCCGTCAACCCCGATTTCCCGCCGGCCTACATCAACCTGGGCAACGTCATGGAACGGCTCGGAAGGCCGGAGGAGGCCATCCTGCAATGGTCCGCCCTCGCGACACGGCTGGCGCCGGTCACCGGTCGGGCGGTCCATTACAAGGTGATGGCCCTGAAGCAGATCGGGCGCGTCCTGGAAGCGCACCACAAGCCCGCCGAGGCCGAGGCGGCGTTGCAGAAGTGCCTCGACATCGATCCCGGCCAGCGCGAGGTCGTGCAGCATTACGTCTCCTTGCGGCTGCATCAGTGCAAGTGGCCGGTGATCTCCCCCTCGGAGAGGGTGACGCGACGGGCGCTGATGTCGGAGATGAACCCGCTGGCGATGGCGATCTATCTGGACGACCCGATGCTCCAGCTGGCGACCGCCTGGAACTACAGCCGGACCAGCGTCGGCCTTCCCACGGTCAATCTCCAGGAGGAGCGGCGCGTCGCCGAGCCGGCGCGGCCGCGCCGCCTGCGGATCGGCTACGTGTCGTCGGACCTGCGCGAGCACGCCGTCGGATACCTGATCGCCGAGGTCTTCGAACTGCACGACCGGCAGAGGTTCGAGGTCTTCGCCTATTATTGCGGCCGACCGGCCGACGACCCCTTGAAGGAGCGCATCAAGGGAGCGGTGGAGCACTGGACGGACATCGGCGGCCTGAGCAACGAGGCGGCGGCCCGGCGCATCGCCGCCGACGGCATCGATATCCTCGTGGACGTGAACGGCTACACGCGGGAGGCCCGCACCGAGCTGTTCTCCCTGCGGCCGGCGCCGGTCATCGTGAACTGGCTCGGCTACCCCGGCACCATGGGGAGCCCGTACCACCACTACATCATCGCCGATGAGTGGATCATTCCGCCCGAACATGAGATCTACTATTCCGAGAAGGTCCTGCGCCTTCCCTGCTACCAGCCCAACGACCGCAGGCGGGCGTCCGCTCCGCTCGCGCTGTCGCGTGCGGATCTCCGGTTGCCGGAGGACGCCTTCGTGTACTGCTGCTTCAACGGCGCGCAGAAGATCAGCCGCTTCACCTTCGAGCGCTGGATGGCGATCCTGAAGCGGGTCCCCGGCAGCGTCCTGTGGCTGCTCACCAGCACGGAGGAGACGGATGCGCTTCTGAAGGAGCGCGCCGAGCAGTACGGGATCTCCGCCTCGCGGCTGATCTTCGCGGAGAAGCTGGCGAACGCCCGGCATCTGGCGCGCTACCCCTTCGCCGACCTGTTCCTGGACACCGCACCCTATGGGGCGCACACCACGGCCTCCGACTCGCTGTGGATGGGCGTCCCCATCCTGACCCTGTCCGGCCGCGGCTTCGCGTCGCGGGTGTGCGGCAGCCTGACCCGCGCCGCCGGCCTGCCGGAGTTGGTGTGCAGCACCGTGGACGAGTATGTCGAGCGGGCGGTCGCCTTCGGCCTGGACCGGAGCCGCCTCCAGCCCTACCGCGAGCAGCTGGCGGCGAACCGCGACCGCTGCGTGCTGTTCGACATGGACGGGCTGGTCCGGAATCTGGAGTCCCTGTACGACGCGATGCACGCGGATCTCCGGAACGGGCGCCTGCCGCGTCCGGATCTGACCAACCTCGATGTCTACCAGGATGTCGGCGTCGAGGAGGACCACGACTCCGTCGACGTCATGACCGTTTCCGATTACGACGCCTGGTTCCGAGCCAAGCTGGCCCGCCGTCATCGCCTCTGGCCCATCGGGCCGGACCGCCGCCTGTGGACCGAGGCCGACATCGCCCGGGAGGATCGGGAAGCCGAGCGGGCGACGGCCCAGGATGCCGCCTTTTAGATTGCGTTGCAGACGGCCGGAGCCGATGCTCCGGCGCGAACCGGGATCGGGCGTGGTTGCAGTGCCGGAGTGGTCTTCATGCGAGTTCTGGTGACGGGCGGGCGCGGTTTCTCTGACGGTGCTTTCGTGTTCGCCTTGCTGGACGCCCTGCACGAGCGGCGCGCCGTCACCGCGATCATCCATGGCACCTCTCCCGGTGCGGCCGCCAGCGCCGCTCACTGGGCGGCGTTGCGCGGCATACCCGAAGAACCGTTTGAGGCCGACCACGAGGCCCATGGGGCCGCCGCGGAGGCGATCCGCAACACCCGGATGATCGCGGCCGGCCCCGATCTGGTCGTGGTCCTTCCCGGCGGACGTCACACCGCGATCTGCCGGCGCCAGGCGGAGGCCGCCGGGCTGAAGGTCTTCGTGCCGGTCTATCGCGGCGCCGTCTACCAGCCCTGCGAGGACTGATGCGTACGGTGCTGTGAAGGCGTCGTCCGCATCACCCCTTCGTTCAATGCAATCGCATTGATCGGTCGGGTTTTGCCGGCGGCGCTCCGTGTTCATGCGCCGCCGGTATGACGTGGCCCGGGCCGCGGACCGGCGTGGGGCAGGACCCGCTTGGGCGGGCTATTTCCTCAGGTGAAGGCCGGTGAGCGTCTGGGTCACCAGGAACTGCTCGGGGGTCAGGGAATCAAGCCAGCTTTGCGCATGGTTCCAGTCCACCGGCGGCTTGGCCCCGGGAACCGGGGTTTCGCCGATGCTCCGGTAGACGTTCTCGAACAGGCACACGTAGTTGACGGTCCTCTTCTCCACGATGGCGGGCAGGAAGGAGGCGTTCTTGCACATGTAGTGGAACAGCCGGTCCCCGAACGCCGACAACTCCCGCGGCATGATGCACCAGCGGTGGATCAGGTGATAGGACATCGGCAGGAAGAACAGGCAGTTCGTGTCGACGTGCTCGGTGTCCGGCATCTCGGCCGGGACCACGGGGAGGAGGCTGCCGTCCGGACGCACGAACTTGCGCCGTGCGATCACATAGTCGACGCGGTCCGGATGGCGCTGCGCCGCGGCGAGGCAGCTCTCCAGATGGTCGGCGTCGTACCAGTTGTCGGCGTCGAGATAGGCGATGCCGTCGTATTTCTCGGCAACCGCGGCGAGCGCGCCAATGCCGCGTGCGGTGTTGCCGAAATCACCGTGCGCGCGGTCCAGTTTGATGTGCCGGACCGCTTCCCCGTCGATCCAGTCCTGGGGAAAGCCGTCGGCCACCAACAGGTGGTCGGCGGGCACGCTCTGCTCGCGCACGCTGCGTATGCAGCGCTCAAGCTGATCCCGGTCTTCCTTATAATAGGGTGTAACAACGCAATATTTCTTATTGATCATGATCTTTGTCTTGGCGCTGCTCTGGGGTTGGAAGACATCGGGTGGGAAAATCTATCATGATCATACCATGCCGGGAGTAAAGGGGAAATGAAGAAGCGGCCGGCGCGGCGCCCCGGCCGGACGGGTCCGCCCGGCAGGTCGGTGCGCCGGATCGAACGTTCGTGAGGCTCGACCGCAAGATGGCCAGGCTTGAACGGCGGATGGCCAAGCTGGCCCGCAGGATGGCGACGCCCTCGGGCGCCGGGACACGCCCGCCGCCCGAGGGCGTCGGCCTTCAGCGGGTGACCGCCAGGGCCGCGGCAAGATCCTCGTAGAGGTCGTCAACCGCCTCCAGCCCGACCGACAGGCGGAGCAGGTCGCCCGGCACCGGCGAGCCGGGGCCTTCGATGCTGGCTCGGTGCTCGATCAGGCTCTCCACGCCGCCCAGCGAGGTGGCGCGCCGCCACACCCGCACGCGGGCGGCGGTGGCGACCGCCGCCCCGGTGCCGCCGCGCACCCGCACCGACAGCATGCCGCCGAACCCACCGCGCATCTGCCGGACCGCCACCGCGTGGCCGGCGAAACCGGGCAGTCCCGGGTAGAGCACCTCGGCCACCGCCGGGTGCGCGCTCAGGCGCTCGGCCAACGCCTGGGCCGACGCGCTCTGCCAGCGCACGCGCGCGAACAGGGTGCGCAGGCCGCGTTGCAGGAGCCATGCCTCGAAGCTGCCGGGGATGCCGCCCACCTGCGTCTGCACCGCCTTGATCCGCGCCCAGCCCTCGTCGTGGCGCGCCGTGGTCAGCGTGCCGGCGATCACATCGGAATGGCCGTTCAGGTACTTGGTGGCCGAATGCATGACCAGGTCGGCGCCGAGCGCCAGCGGCTGGCAGTGCACCGGCGTGGCAACCGTCGAGTCCACCGCCAGCCGGGCGCCCGCCGCCCTGGCCAGCCCGGCGGCGGCGGCGATGTCGGTGATGATCCACAGCGGGTTGGCCGGCGTCTCGACCCACACCAGCCGGGTCTCGCCCGGCCGCAGGGCGGCGCGCAGCGCGCCGGTGTCGGCCATGTCCACCTCCTGCACCCGCAACCCCCAGCGCACCGCGAAGTCGTGCAGCCAGCTGCGCAGCGCCCAGTACATGACCTTGGGCACCAGCACATGGTCGCCGGGATCGAGCGCCTGGAAAACCGCGGTGGCCGCTGCCATGCCGGAGGCGAACAGAAGCGTGTCGGCGCCGCCCTCCAACGCGCTCAGCGTCGCGGCCGGGCCGTCGAAGGTCGGGTTGTCGGCGCGGGCATAGACGCGGCCCCGGCCGTAGCCGTTGTCGGGATCGCGCAGATAGGTGGTGGAGGGGTGGATCGGCGGGATGATCGCCCCCGTCGCCGCATCCTCGTAGCCCAGCGCCCCGGCGGCCACGGTTTCGGGGCGGGCGGCGACCGGGGCGGCGGGGGTGGTGGTCATGGCGGCGGTTCCTCGGCTGCGGGGGCAGGCGGATTCTGAAAGTGCGCGGTGGGCGAGGGCGCAAGGCGGATCCCCCGGGTCGGGGCGCCGCCCGGCCCAAGGCCGCCGCTACGCGGCGTCGCCGGTGTCGGCGACCAGCCCGGCCGATTGGATGCCGGCGACGGCGCACAGCTCGTCATTCTCCGAGACGTCGCCGGTGACCCCGACCGAGCCGAGGATCCGGCCTTCCGCCGAGCGGATCAGCACGCCGCCCGGAACCGGCACCATCAGGCCGCCGGCGAGGTCGGAGGCGGCGTTGAAGAAGGCCGGCATCTTGGCGGCGCGGCGGGCCAGCTCGCGGCCCCCGAAGCCCATGCCGAGCACACCCCAAGCCTTGCCCATGGCGATCTCCGGGCGGAGCAGGCTGGAATCATCCTCCCGCTTCAGGACCTTCAGGTGACCGCCGGCGTCCAGGACCGCCACGGTCAAGGGCTGGAAGCCCTTGGCGCGGCCGGTCTCCAGGGTCTTGTCGGCAATGGCGTCGGCGAGGGTCAGGGTCAGGGTCATGATCGTCCTCATTCCGGGGGTGGGTTCCGGGGGTGGTCGGCCGTGGGCGCGCGACGGGGCCGCACCGTCCGGCACGCGAAGGGGGGAGTGGGCGCCCACCGCCGGTGCGGCCGGATCGCATGGCCCCCGTCGGTGCCGTATCGATGAATACTCCCCGATGGGGCCGCTGAAAACCTCTCAAGCGGACGCTGCCGGGCGCTCCGCCCGACGGGGGTGGGGTGGCTCACCGGCCAGCCCCTTCGCCTCGAAGCGCACCCGCTGGCGCGGGGAAGGTCCGTTCCGATACCTCCAACCGTGCCGTCGCATCCTTCCGCGTTCGGACGCCCCTTCAGGAAATGTTCGTGGGTCGGCTCGAACCGTTGCACGCGGTTCTCCTGTGGCGTCCCTGTCCGGTCGATCCATGCCCGCTCCCCGGGCGCATTCTGAATCCGGACCGGTGATCTGCGACAAAACTCGGACACATCACAGGCTGGCGATGCATTTTCATTCTACAACTTGACGACCTTGCGCGGCAATCGTAGTGTCGCCGGTGCATTCCTTCCGGTTTCGATTGCTCTTCCGTCACTTTTTTACAAGTTGGAAACATGACCTCTTGGTTGTTCTCCGGGCCGTCGAAGGGATCGCCTCCAGCCCATCGAGAATGCAAGCTTCGGCGTGCTTCCCTGCCGCGTGCTGCGTCATCGATTTTGGGCCATCGGTAATCGTCGCGGATCATGGACAATCATCGGGTGAATGTTCCGGGTGATCTCGAGGACGGTGCTTCTCGGGATCCGCGCGCTTGGATCCGCCTGGCCCAGGCCGCCGCGCGCGGCGGCGATCACGACTTGGCCCTGGCGCGCTGGCGGGATTGCCGCGAGCGCTTCCCCGCCGTCCTCGAGGGCTGGGTCGGCTGTGCCGACACCCTGCTGAAGATGCGGCGCTTCGAGGATGCCGAACGGGCCTACCGGGACATGATCGCCTGGCACCCCGGCCGCCCCCAGGGCTATGAGGGGCTGGCGCGCGCCGCCGCGATGGCGGGCGACCATGCTTTGGCCCTTCAGCGCTGGCACGCCTGCTGCGCGCGCTTTCCCGCCTCCCTGGCCGGTTGGACCGGTTGTGTCGACGCCCTGCTGAAGGCGCAGCGCCCTGTGGACGCCGAGCGGGTCAGTCGGGGCATGGTCGTCTGGCACCCCAACCGGCCGCAGAGCTATGAGGGGCTGGCCCGCGCCGCCGCCCAGCGCGGCGAGCAGGGGGCGGCGCTGGAGCGCTGGCGGGATTGTTGCGTGCGCTTTCCGGAGGCCCAGCCGGGTTGGGCCGCCTGGCTCGACGGCCTGCTGAAGGCGCGGCGTCTTGAGGAGGCCGAGCGGGCCGGCCGGGGCATGATCGTCTGGCATCCCGAGCGGCCGCAGGGCTATGAGGGGCTGGCCCGCGCCGCCGCCCAGCGCGGCAACGACGCCGCGGCGCTCGTCCTCTTCGCGTGCCTTGCCGACCGCTTTCCCGGATTCCTTGCCGGCCATGTCGGACGGCTTCGCGCCCTGAAGGCTCTCGGACGGCAGGCGGAGTGCGTCGCGCAAGCCGAACGGACGGTAAGGGCCTTTCCCTTCCATCCCTATGGCTGGGAAATCCTCATCAAGGATGCCATCACGCGCCGCAGCCCCGGACGAGCCGAACGCCTCCTCGCGGCGATGCAAGGCGCAAACCTGTCGGCCGAGGACCGCTTCCGCCTGGAGAACCAGTTCGACCTCCTGCGTGGGAGGTTCTCCGTGGTGGAATCCCGCATCCGCGAGCGGCTGCGGACGGATCCCGGTTGCCTTGAGGCGTATCGGACCATCATCGCCGCCTGCCTGGGGTCCGGGCGCCATCGGGAGCTGTTCCATTGGGCCAACCGCCTGCGCCGTTCGGGCCTCGACAACGCGGCGGCCCTGAACGCCCTGGTCGAATCCCTCCTCCAGCTGGGGCATTACAGGCTCTGCCACAGGCTCATCATGAGCAAGGCGGCGTGGAGGTCGGTGGATCCCTGCTCGCGCTGGCTCAGCCTCTTCAAATATTACACGTCACTGAACGTCAGCTCCCCGCGCAACCACGCGCCGCAGCGGCTGCGGCACAGGCGTCGCCTTGGCCGGATCATCCTGCGGCGCTGGCCCTGGTGCTTCGACGTCCTCGACCAGATGATCCCCTTGGCGGAGGACTCCCGCGAACTCCAGGATGTCCTGATCGCCCATGCCAAGGCTCACCACCCCAAGCCGGAGGAGTTTTCCTTCCGGGCGCGCTCCGCCTGGCTTCTCCACGAGATCGAGGACACGGTGTCCGACCGGAAGGAGGACTGGCTGAGCCTGCGGGCGACCATCGACCCCCGGGCGGCCGTCTGCCATTGGTACGGCTATCCTTTTCTCGACATGTGCCGGGTGTACGCCGCGTGCCGCGACCCCAAGGGCCTGCGCGACTTCATCTTCGAACTGCGCCGGTTCGCCACCCTTTTCGGTCCCACGGTCAAGCTCGCCTCGGGGGCCAACCAGGCGTTCCTGGCCGCCACCCTGTGGCATCGCGACGAGGAGCTGGCCCGCCAAGCCTTCCAGCTGGTGGCGCGGGACCTTCGTGGCCTGGCCAGAGACCGCTCGCGCAACACGCGCATCGACGCCGCGCTGGAGACGCTCGACCTGTTCGTCAGCGTCTATGAGATCCAGTTCTTCGAATCGCGCAAGCCGGCGGTCGATTCGGCGGCGGCCAAGGCGCGGGCCTGCCTTTCGACGTCGCATTTCCTGTCCGTCGCCTACGAGGCGCGCTTCCAGCCCCTGGCCTTCGACCCGACGGCCTTCATCGAGCGCCGCGACGTCGATCGGATCCTCCGTCTTCTTCGGTATCTCGTCGTGGCCGCCGCCGCGGACGTCGCCCTCCGCTCCCAGAGCGGGCTGCTCGTCCAGTGCATGCGGTATCTGTCCGCGCTGATCGCCTACAGCGACATCGAGGTCAAGCGGCTGGCCCGCTTCCTGGAGCCGATGAGGCGGGTGGCGGCGCAGGGGGTCCGGCAGGGCGGCAGCGCCCAGGCGGCCGCCTGCCTGGATGTCCATTACCGGATCGACCTTCTGGCCGCCTACCTTCAGGGTGGGGCGCCGACCGACGACTCCAGCCGCCAGGCGATCATCCGCTCGCTGAATTCCCTGGCCTGCTCCAGAGGCGTCCGGGACCGGTGGGCGGAGTCCGACATCCATCTCGATGCGCTGTGGGGAGCGATCCGCTGCCACCTCGGCGACCGGACCCCGCTGTTGCAGGCCAAGGAGCGGGTTGCCAACCGCAAGGGGCGGATCGAGCAGGGGGTGCTGTCCGGCCTGTACGACTTTGGCGACGCGCAGCGGATCCTCGGCCCTTGGTCCGGAGAAGGGGAGGCCGCGGCGGCATTGCCCCCCGTCCCCCGGACGGCGGTCGAGGTCTGGTCCTTCTCCAGCCGTGACCAGCGGCCCGTCATGGACTGCGCCATCGTCGTGTCGTGCGATTCCCGGTATCTGATGAAGTACGGATGGGTTTTCCTGTCGACGTTGAACGCCGGCGTCGCTCCCGACGGCCCGAAGGCGCATGTGCATTTCCATGTCGTCAACCCGCAGGCCCACGCCTTCGGCTTCGTCCTGTGCTGGTCGAGGATTCTCGGCAACATCCACCTGACCCTCAGCCAGGAGGACAAGGACCGGCCGAATCCCGCCTATTATGCGATGGCCCGCTACCGCGTCGCCTCCGCGGTGCAGCGGCTGTTCACCAAGCCGATCCTGATCCTGGACATCGACTTCTGGTTCCTGCGCGGCGGCCTGGCCGATCTGATGGCGCGCTTGCAGGGCTGTGACCTGGCCGCGTACGAATTTCCGGACGAAGGTGTCCGCTATCTCCTGCCGTGGTCGTGTGTCTGGTCGGGGGTGGTCTACATCGGCCGGTCGGAGAACGCCCTGAAGATCATCGATGACATGAGCGACATGGCCGAGCGGATATCAAGGGACGAAACCTTCCGATGGTACATCGACCAGAACTTCTTCTATGAGCGCCTGCCGGTTTGGAAGGCGGTGTGCGGCGAGGGGAATTACGTCAACCTCCGCAGCCTGGGAGTGTTCGGCGGGAAGCACATCGCGACCGACGGCGTCCGATGCGCGACCGGGCACCTGAGATACTTCCCGGTCAACACCACCGCCATGACACGCCTGTCGGACGGACACCGTTAAGGTCTGGCCTGAAAGGTTGTTTCCGCGTCGGGCGGATCATGGCGCACAGCCCTTCATCCCTCATCCGTAGCGGGTGATGTCGTTGAACCCCAATGTCTTCCCGCGGATGGTGCTGATGTTGTCGGGAGTCCAGACGAGATGCGGACGCAGGACGAAAGCCTGCATCCGCTTCTGGAGGATTGCGTACACGACGTCCACCTGATAGGCCACGGTGCGGGGGTCGGTCGCTTCCAGAATGGCGTCGTAGGCCCGGCTGGAAACGCCGTAGCCGATGGCCCCGACGGAACCGCCGACCCGGTAGAGGCCGGTGATCGGTTCCTTCCGGTTCGCCTTGGTGATCACCGGCAGCGCCGGATCCACCGGCTTCAGCACGCCTCCCATCGACAGGAAATGGTTGCCGCTGAGATACAGCATGTCCCAGTCGGCCGGAACCTGCCCGACCAGATCGGCGAAGACCTGGTTCGTGTCCGGGCGTATCATGACGTCGTCCTCGAAGATGAAGACGGACGGCCAGCCTTCGGAACGGGCCTTGGCGATGATGGCCCGGTGGCTGAGCAGGCATCCGACCTCGCCGGGCAGCAGCAGGCTGCCCTTCTTGCACTGGGCGTTCACGATGCTCAGCCCGTCCGGCGCGCCGGCAACCGCCTCGAAGCGCTCGAAATGGATTCCGGCCTGCCCGGCCTGCTGGGAGAACTGTGCCAGCCGGTCCGTCGACGACGCGAGATTGATGCAGAAGATGCGCTCGAAGAAGCTGTTGAGGGTCATGCGTCGATCATCCTGCATGGAAGGTCGTTCAGAACGCGGTGGCCGAGGAGGTTGAAGGGGCAGTTCCGGAAGAGCGGTTCCAGGTCGATGCGTCCCCGGTCCGGCCACCGGATCGGCGGAAGGGCGGTGTCTTCTCCGCTCATCTCCACCGGGGCTGGAAGGTCCCGGTCGGTGGACCGGTAATAGTCATCGAACTTGAAGTCCCCCCCGTAGAGGCGCGAGCCCTTGTCGATCCTCAGCCATGCCGTGGGCTTGCCGTAGGCTTCGGCGGCGATGATGCCGTGGAGCGAGGAGGCGAGGATGGCCTCGCAGTCATGGATGTCCCTGACCACCGCCTCCAGGCCACCGCAGATATCGATGACCTTGATGGCGGGGTCATTGACCGCGAAGCGGCTGGCGTCGCAGACGTGGGGGATGACGCCCAGCCGGAAAGCCGGCTTGACGGGAGCCATCCTGAGCAGATACGGCGCGAGCAGGGCTGGATCGCCGTACACCTCCGGAACCTCCGCCGCTCCGGCCGTCAGCAGCGCGTCCCTGGTCCGCGGGCCGCGCACCGCGCGGAACGTCACGCCTTCCGGAAGTTTGGCCGGCAGAAAGAGCGGGCTGAGCGTTCCGGCGCCCCAAATGGTGTCTCCCGGCTTCATTTCATGCAGAATGCTGCCGACCACGAGATGCTTGTTCGGCCCGCGGTGGCGTCTTGCCGACTGCCCAGAGAAGGCTTCGATGATGGCAGGCGTAATGATGTCACCCCAATTGGAATTCTCAACACCGCCCTGCCCACCGTGCCACCATGCGGGAATATCAGCAATCGCAGTCATTCGGTTTCCACGCGCCTTTTTCTTTAAAGCTGAAAGATTTCTATAGATCTGTTCTCTTGGTTGTCAAGGGTTCGGGCTTTTCGGTCTTTTTCCCGGCGTGGCGCGGCTGGAATGTGGTCATGGTTCGGCGGCCGGCCGGAGCCGGACGGACGCGGGTGGGCGCGGGCCACCATCGGCCTTGCGGCCCGCCGCGGGACGGCGCATCGTTTCTCCGCCCGGCTGCCCACCCACGACCGCGGCAGCCGGAGCGCGCCTGGGAAAGCCGCCACCCGCCGCAGGAGACGAGGATGCCACTCGACGAAACGGCCCAAGGGGTCTTCGCCATCGCAGCGACCCCGTTCCATCCCGACGGCCGGCTGGATCTGGAATCGGTGGACCGGCTGACCGACTTCTACCGGGGCGCCGGGGTCAGCGGCCTGACCATCCTCGGCATCATGGGCGAGGCGCCGAAGCTGGAGATGGAGGAGTCGCTCGCCGTCACCCGCCGGGTGGTGGCGCGGGCGGGGGTGCTCCCGGTGGTGGTCGGGGTGTCGGCGCCGGGCTTCGCCGCCATGCGCTCGCTGGCCCGGCGGGCCATGGAGCTGGGGGCAGCGGGCGTGATGATCGCCCCGCCGCCGTCGCTGCGCACCGACGACCAGATCGTCGGCTACTACGCCCAGGCGGTGGAGGCCATCGGCGAGGACGTCCCCTTCGTGCTTCAGGACTACCCGCTGACCCTGGGAGTCGTCATGGCGCCGGCGGTGATCCGCCGGATCATCCAGGACCATCCCTCCTGCGTCATGCTCAAGCACGAGGACTGGCCGGGGCTGGAGAAGATCTCGGCCTTGCGCGGATTCGAGGCGGACGGCTCGCTGCGGCGGGTCGCCATCCTCACCGGCAACGGCGCGCTGTTCCTCGATTTCGAGCTGGAGCGCGGGGCCGACGGCGCCATGACCGGCTACGCCTTCCCGGACATGCTGGTGGATGTCGTGCGCCACGCCCGGGCCGGCGCGCGCGACGCCGCGCATGACCTGTTCGACGCCCATCTGCCGCTGATCCGCTACGAGCAGCAGCCGGGTGTCGGTCTGGCCGTGCGCAAGCATCTGCTGTGCCGGCGCGGTGCCATCGCCTGCGACGCGCAGCGCAAGCCGGCCGTCGCGCTGACCGCGGCGGCCCGCGCCGAGATCGACTATCTGCTCGCCCGGCTCGCCCGCCACGACCCCCGCGCCGCGCTCTGACGCGGCGGCGTTCGACGGACGCCATCGACGGACGCCATCCAGCGCAGCCATCCAGCGCATCCATGGGGCGCCGCCAAGCCCACGTGCGCGGTATCGCAACCGCGCGCCGTGGAGTATGCTGTATCGGGCAACAATCAGGTCTGCGAACAATTGGCGGCTGGCGACCGCCCCGAACCTGCCGGGAGGAGTGCAAGCAATGGCCATTCCCGCAGCCGGCCGCGTCCGGCGCACCCCGGTCGGCATCATCGGCGCCGGCCCGGCCGGTCTCGTCCTGGCGCATCTCCTGCACCGCCAGGGCATCGAGTCCGTCATCCTCGAATGCCGCAGCCGCGCGGAGATCGAAGGCACGATCCGCGCCGGCGTGCTGGAGCAGGGGACGGTCGATCTCCTCAACGCCATGGGGCTCGGCGGGCGCATGATGCGCGAGGCCCATTTCCACAGCGGCATCACGCTGCGCTTCGGCGGCGGGAGCCACCACATCGACATGGAGGGGCTGACCGGCGGCAAGCGCGTCACCCTCTACGCCCAGCACGAGGTCATCCGGGACCTCGTCGCCGCCCGGCTGGCCGATGACGGCGAGGCCATCCTCTTCGGCGTCGGCGCGGTCAGCCTGCACGACCTGGAGGGCGGGCGGCCGGCCATCCGCTACCGCGCCGGAGACGGGGCGGCGGAGGAGCTGCGCTGCGACTTCGTCGCCGGCTGCGACGGGTTCCATGGGCCGAGCCGGCAGGCGATCCCGGCGGCACGGCGCACCGAATACCAGAGGCTCTGCCCGTTCGGCTGGCTCGGCATCCTGGCCGAGGCGCCGCCCTCCCACCCGGAGCTGATCTACGCCCGGCACGAGCGCGGTTTCGCGCTGCTCAGCACGCGCTCGCCGGAGATCCAGCGCCTCTATCTCCAGTGCGATCCCCACGACGGCATCGCCGCCTGGCCGGACGACCGCATCTGGTCGGAGCTGCACGCGCGGCTGGAGACGGCGGAGGGCTGGTCGCTGACCGAGGGGCCGATCTTCCAGAAGGGCATCATCCCCATGCGCAGCTTCGTCTGCGACCCGATGCAGCACGGCCGCCTGTTCCTCGCCGGCGACGCCGCGCACATCGTGCCGCCGACCGGGGCCAAGGGCCTGAACCTTGCCGTGGCCGACGTGCTGGTGCTGGCGCGCGGGCTGGCCGCCCACTATGCGTCCGGCGACGGCGACCCGCTGCGGCGCTACAGCGCGACCGCCCTGCGCCGGGTCTGGATGGCCCAGCGCTTCTCCTGGCACATGACCGCCATGCTGCACCGGGACGAGACCGAATCCCCGTTCGAGCAGCGTCTCCATCTGGCCGAACTCGACCAGCTGGTGCGGTCGCGGACGGCGGCGGCGGCGCTGGCGGAGAACTATGTGGGGCTTCCCATGGAGTGATGCGGACGCCGCGTCTACCCGCCGGGCGCCACGCCGAGATGGCGCTCCATCAGGGCGTGGTCGCCGCGCAGGGCGGCGGCCGGGCCGCGGTGGACCACCCGGCCGCGGTCGAGCAGGATGACCTCCTGCACGACGTCCAAGGCCCGGTCCACCTGCTGCTCCACCAGCACCACCGTCATCTCCAGCCGCTCCAGGGCCGCCATCAGCGTGTCGCAGACCACCGGGGCCAGCCCCTCCAGGGGCTCGTCCAGCAGAAGCACGCTGGGGCGCCCGAGAAGCGCGCGGGCCACCGACAGCATCTGCTGCTCGCCCCCCGAAAGCTCGGCGCCGCCGTTGCGCCGCCGCTCGGCCAGCCGCGGGAACAGGGCGTAAGCCTCCTCCAGCGCCGCGCGCGGCCGGCCCTTCAGCCCGGCCACCAGATTCTCCTCCACCGTCAGCGAGCGGAAGACGTCGCGGGTCTGCGGCACGTAGCCCAGCCCCGCCGCCGCCCGCGCCGAGGAGGACAGGCCGCCCAGCTCCACCCCGTCCAGCCGGATCGAGCCGCCGTGGCGCGTCGTCTGCCCGACCAGCGTCGCCAGCGTCGTCGTCTTGCCGACCCCGTTGCGCCCCAGCAGGGCCAGCCGGCCCCCCGCCGGCACGGTGAAGGCCACATCCTCGATGATCCGCGTCGGGCCGTATCCGGCGCTCAGGCCCGCCACCTCCAGCCGGGCGGCCCGCACCGCCGCCTCACCGCCGCCGCGCATCGGCCCTGCTCCCCAGATAGACCGCGCGCACCCGCGGGTCGGCCGCGATCTCCCGCGGCGTGCCGCTGCACAGCAGCCGTCCCTGGGCCAGCACGACGATGCGCCGGGCGAAGCGGAACACCAGATCCATGTCGTGCTCGATCATCAGCACCGCCAGCCCGGCGGGCAGCCGGTCCAGCGCCTCCAGGATGCGGTGGCTCTCGCCGTGCGGCACGCCGGCGGCCGGCTCGTCCAGGATCAGCACCTTCGGCTTCAGCGCCAGGGCCAGCGCGATCTCCAGGAGCCGCTGCTGCCCGTAGGCGAGCCGCCCGGCCTCCAGCCCGGCCACCGCCTCCAGCCCCATCGCCTCCAGGAGCCCGGCGACCTCCCCGGCCAGCCCGGGCGTCCGCTCCACCGAGCCGAACAGCCGCCAGGTCCGCCGGTCGCGCTCCAGCACCGCCAGTTCCAGATGCTCGCGCACCGTCATGCCGTGGAACAGCCGGGCCACCTGGAAGGAGCGCACGAGACCGCGGCGCACCCGCGCCGCCGGCGGCAGCCGCGTCACCTCCGCCCCGTCCAGGCGGACGGTGCCGGCGCTCGGTTCCAGCAGCCCGGTGACCAGATTGACGAAGGTGGTCTTGCCGGCCCCGTTCGGCCCGATCAGCGCGCAGCGCTCGCCCGCCCGGAGATCCAGCGTGATGCCCGCGGCCGCCTGGAGCCCGCCGAAGCTCCGGCTCAGGCCCTTGACCTCCAGGAGCGCGCTCACCCCCGGCCTCCCGCGGCGCGCCGGGCCAGCCGCTCCAGCAGGGCCGCGATTCCGCCCGGCGCGAACAGCACCACCGCCATCAGGAACAGCCCGATGAACAGCATCCAGTGGAAGGGGTCGGTGGAGGCCAGGGCGTGGTGGACGGCCATGAAGGCCACGGTGCCCAGCACCGCCCCGTAGAGCCGCCCGGTGCCGCCCAGCACCAGCATGACCAGCGCCTCCGCCGACCAGGAGAAGCCGACGCTGTCCAGGCCGACGATTCCGCTGGTCACGGCGCTGAGCGCCCCGGCCACCCCGGCGAAGACCCCGGCCACCGTGTAGAGCGCAACCCGGTGGCGCCAGGGCGAGCCGCCCAGCGCCGCCACCCGCAGCGCGTCCTCCTTGACGCCGCGGCAGGCCAGCCCGAAGGGCGAGCGCACGATCCGCCGCGCCACCAGCAGCCCGGCCAGCAGGACGGCGAGGGCGAACAGGTAGGCGGTGCGCCCGTACAGGTCGAAGCGGAACAGCCCGAACAGCGGCGCCGGGTCGATGCCCGACAGCCCGTCGGAGCCGCCGGTGAGGCCGCGGGCCTTGTTCACCACCTCCTGGACGATCTGGGCCACCGCGATGGTCAGCATCAGCAGCGTCAGCCCGCGGGCGTGCAGGATCAGCGCCCCGGTGGCCAGCGCGATCAGCCCGCCGGCCAGCCCGCCCACGGCGAGCAGGGTGAGCGGCTCTTGGACCAGATGGACCGCGGCGATGCCGGCGGCGTAGGCGCCGGTGCCGAACATGGCGGCCTGGCCCAGCGTGGCGATCCCGCCGTAGCCCAGAACGAGGTCGAGCGAGAGCACGTAGAGCGCGGTCACCGCGATGCGCGTCATCAGCCCCAGATCCTCCGGGAACAGCCAGAAGGCGGCAAGGCCGAGGGTGGCGGTCAGGGCCGGGGCGGCGGCGTCCGGGAGGCGCCGGCCGGCGGCGCCACCGCGCCCCGGCTTGGCGGCCACCGCGCTCACGCCGCCCTCCCGCGGAAGAAGCCGTGCGGCCAGCGGAACAGGATGAGGATCAGGGCGGCGTAGAAGAAGAACTCGCCGAAGTTGGGGATGAGGTACTTGCCGGCGGTGTCGACGACGCCGAGCGCCAGCGCCGCGGCGGCCGAGCCGAAGATGCTGCCGGCGCCGCCGACGGCGACCACGGCCAGGAACAGGACGATGTAGCGGATGGCGTAGTAGGGCTCCAGCGGCAGCAGCTCCGCCCCCAGCACGCCGCCCAGCGCCGCCAGCCCGGTGCCGAGGGCGAAGGTGGCCGCGTACAGCCGCTCGGTGCGGATGCCCAGCGCCGCCGCCATCGCCGGGTCGTCGACGGCGGCGCGCAGACGGATGCCGAAGTCGGTGCGCTCCAGCAGCCACCACAGGGCGAGCAGGGTCGCCGCTCCCATGACGATGACGAAGGCGCGGTGGGCCGGTATGGCCTTCGGCCCCAGCGTCACCGTGCCGAGCAGGGAGTCGGGCAGGGGGATGCGCTTGAGCGTCGGGCCGAACAGGTAGTTGATGGTGGCGACGATGACGAAGGTCAGGCCGATGGTCAGGAGCACCTGCGCCAGCTCGTTGGCGGTGCCGTAGATCCGCCGGTAGAGCAGCCGTTCCAGCGGCAGCGCGGTGGCCACCGTGAGCAGGACCGCCCCGGCCAGCGCGGCGGCGTAGGGCAGCCCCAGCGTCTGGGCGGCGTAGGAGGCGATGTAGCCGGCGACCATGGCGAAGGCGCCGTGGGCCAGGTTGACCACGCGCATCAGGCCGAGGGTGACGGACAGCCCGACGGAGATGATGAACAGGATCATCCCGTAGGCGATTCCGTCCACGGCGATGCCGAAGAGCGTTTCCATGCGGCAACTCCCAGCGGCCCGCCCCGGCGGGGCCGGGGGCTTGCGGGGGCGGGCCGGACCCGGACCTTGTGCGGCTTCGAAGGAACGGCGGCGCCGGTTCCCGTCACTTGCCCGCCCGGTAGCCGTAGTCGGGCTGGGCGGCGAAGCTGGCGACCTCGGTGTTCTGCAACCTGCCGTTCACCGCCTCGGTGACGCGCAGGTAGATGGTCTGGGTGACGTGGCGTGATTCGGGGTCGATGACGAGCGGCCCGCGCGGGCTCTCCCAGGCCATGCCCTTGACCGCTTCCACCGCCTTGAGGCCGTCGGGCTTGCCGCCGGTGGCCTCGATCATCCGGTAGATGACGTGGGTTCCGTCGTAGGCGCCGACCGAGGTGAAGGTGACGGTGTCGGACGAGCCGAACAGCTCCTTGTGCTTGGCGACGAAGGCGCGGTTGAGGTCGGAATCGTGGACCTGGCTGTAGTTGAAGGTGGTGGTGATGCCGACGGCGGCCTCGCCCAGCGCCGGCAGGTCGGGTTCCTGGGTGATGTCGCCGGGGCCGAAGAAGCGGATGCCGGCGGCCTTCAGCCCGGTGTCGCTGAAGGCCCTGGCGAAGGCCATGGTGGTCGGGCCGGCGGGCAGGAAGGCGTAGATGGCCTCGGGGGCGGCGTCCTTGATGCGCTGCATGAAGGGGGCGAAGTCGGTGGACTTCAGCGGCATGCGGATGCTGTCGGCGACGGTGCCGCCGGCCTTCTCGAAGGTGGCCTTGAAGGCGGTCTCGCCGTCGATGCCGGGGCCGTAGTCGCTGACCGCGGTGACCACCTTGCGGATCCCCAGCCCGGCCATGTGCTCGGCCAGCGGCACGGTGTTCTGCCACAGGGTGAAGGAGGTGCGCACGTAGCGCGGCGACTTCGCGGTGATGGCGGAGGTCGCGGCGTTGAAGATGACGCAGGGGATGTTGGCCTCGTCGATCAGCGGGGCCACGGCCAGCGCGTCGGGGGTGAAGAAGAAGCCGGCGAGGTAGCCGACCTTCTCCTTGACCACCAGCTCCTGGGCCAGCGCCTTGCTCTGTGCCGGGTTGGCCTGGTCGAGGTCGCGGTAGACGAACTCGACCGTGTGGCCGGCCGCCGTCTTGCCGTGCATGGCCTGGTAGACCTCGATGGCCTGCTTGAAGGTCTGGCCGGCGGTGGCGAAGGGACCGGAGAAGGGCGCGATGACGCCGACCTTCACCGTCGCCGCCAGCGCCGGAGCCGCCCCCAGCCCGGCCGCCAACACCGCCCCGAGAACGGCCCCGCGCAACGTCCTGGTCATGTTCCCTCCCGTGGTTCGGTTCTGCTGTGGCGCGTCGTCCCGTGCGCCGTCCCCGGTCGGCCGGGGAACCGGTGGCACACCGCCGCGCGGCGGTTTTGGCCCCAGGATGGCGCAAAGCCCAGGCACGCGCCAGAGTCGACGTCGGGTGCGACAGCCGTCATATGGTTCGGCAACCGCCCGAAATCCGGTCAGCCGCCGTGCCTGCGCAGCAGCAGGACGCGGGCCTCCGCCGCCGCGCGCTGAAGCGGGGGCAGGAACCGCGCCTCCATCTCCGGACAGCCGACGCGGGCGGCCTGGGCGCTGGCGTTGATCGCCGCGACCACCGCGCCGGAGGCGGTGCGGACCGGCACGGCGATGGAGCGCAGGCCGAGTTCCAGCTCCTGGTCGACCAGCGCATAGCCGCGCTCGCGCACCCGGTCCAGCTCGCGCCGCAGCAGGCCGGGGTCGGTCAGGGTGCGCGTGGTGAAGGGGCGCAGCGCGACCCGGCCGAAATAGGCGTCGCGCTCGGCGTCCGGCAGATGGGCCAGCAGGACCCGGCCCATGGAGGTGCAGTAGGCGGGCAGGCGGCTGCCCACCGTCAGCCCCACCGACATGATCCGCTTGGTGGCGGCGCGGGCGATGTAGACCACCTCGTCCTCGTCGAGCACGGCGGCGGAGCTGGATTCCTGGATGGCCCCGCTGACCTGCTCGATCAGCGGGTCGAGGATGGTGGCGAGCGGCGCCGACAACAGGAAGGAGTAGCCGAGCGCCAGGATCTTCGGCGTCAGGAAGAAGGCCCGCCCGTCGGTCCCGGCATAGCCGAGCTGCTCCAGGGTCAGCAGGCAGCGGCGGGCGGCGGCGCGCGGCAGGCCGGTGGCCTTGGCGACCTCGGCGATGGTCAGGGCCGGGCTGCGCTCGGTGAAGGCGCGGATCACCGCCAGCCCGCGGGCGAGCGAGGTCATGAAGTTGGGGTCGCCGGGGCCGCCGTCCGGCTCCGCCTCCCCCCGCGTCCGTCTTTGTCCGGCCATGGCGGCTCCCGCGATATGGGCGATAAACGCACACTACTGGCTGATATCGCCCTTGACAAGCCTCCGCCGCGCCCCTCATCGTGTTCGATAAAGAGATATAAGTGCGATAATCGCACAATATATGGGAGGGCAGGCGATGGCGCGGCTGACGCCACTGCGCGAGGCGATTTCCGACCTGGTCCGCGACGGCGACACCGTTGCGCTGGAGGGGTTCACCCACCTCATCCCGCACGCCGCCGGGCACGAGATCATCCGCCAGGGCAGGAGGGACCTGACCCTGGTCCGCATGACTCCGGACCTGATCTACGACCAGCTGATCGGCGCCGGCTGCGCGGCGCGGCTGATCTTCTCGTGGGGCGGCAACCCCGGGGTGGGGTCGCTGCACCGTTTCCGCGACGCCGTCGAGAACGGCTGGCCCCAGCCGCTCGCCTGCGAGGAGCACAGCCACGCCGCCCTGGCCAACGCCTATGTGGCGGGTGCCTCGAACCTGCCCTTCGCGGTGCTGCGCGGCTACGCCGGCTCCGACCTGCCCAAGGTGAACCCGAACATCCGCTTCATCGAATGCCCCTTCACCGGGGAGCGGCTGGCGGCCGTCCCATCGGTCCGCCCCGACGTGGCGGTGATCCACGCCCAGCAGGCCGACCGCCGCGGCAACGTGCTGCTGTGGGGGATCATCGGCGTGCAGAAGGAAGCGGTGCTGGCCGCCCGCCGCGCCATCGTCACGGTGGAGGAGCTGGTCGACGACCTCGCCCCCCCGCCCAACGCCTGCGTGCTGCCGCACTGGGCGCTGTCGGCCGTCTGCCTGGTGCCGGGCGGCGCCCACCCGTCCTACGCCCAGGGCTACTCGGAGCGCGACAACCGCTTCTACCGGGACTGGGACGCCGTCTCGCGCTCGCGCGGGGCCTTCACCGCCTGGATCGACCGCCACGTCCGCGGCACCGCGGACTTCGAGGCGTTCAAGCGCGCGCTCGCCGGAACGGCAGGCCGGGAGACCGTGCGATGACCCACCCCGCCGCGCCCGCGCCGGATTTCACCGCGACCGAGATCATGACCGTGGCGGCCAGCCGCCTGCTGAAGGACGGCACGGTCTGCTTCGTCGGCATCGGGCTGCCCTCCACGGCGGCCAACCTCGCCCGCCTGACCCACGCGCCCGGGGTCGTCCTGATCTACGAATCCGGCCCCATCGGCGCCAAGCCCGGCGTCCTGCCGCTGTCCATCGGCGACGGCGAGCTGGCCGCGACCGCCGACACGGTGGTCGGCACGCCCGAGATCTTCCGCTACTGGCTCCAGGGCGGGCGGATCGACGTGGGCTTCCTGGGCGCCGCCCAGCTCGACCGCTTTGCCAACATCAACACGACCGTCATCGGCCCCTACCACGCGCCCAAGGTGCGCCTGCCCGGCGCCGGCGGCGCGCCGGAGATCGCCTCCCAGGCGCGGGAGGTCTTCATCGTCCTGAAACACAGCCCCAAGGCGCTGGTCGGGCGGCTCGACTTCGTCACCTCGGCCGGCCACCTGGACGGCGGCGACGCGCGGGAGCGGGCCGGCATCCCCGGCCGGGGGCCGACCGCCGTCATCACCGACCTCGGCATCCTGACCCCGGATCCGCAAAGCCGCGAGCTGACCCTGACCAGCCTCCATCCCGGCGTGACGGTGGAGCGGGTGAAGGCCGCCACCGGCTGGGACCTGAAGGTCGCCGCCGACCTCGCCACCACCCCGGCGCCGCGGCCGGAGGAGCTGGCCGCGCTGCGCGACCTGCTGGCGCGCACCGC
The DNA here is from genome assembly GCA_023416455.1 of Pseudomonadota bacterium. Taxonomy (GTDB): domain Bacteria; phylum Pseudomonadota; class Alphaproteobacteria; order Azospirillales; family Azospirillaceae; genus Azospirillum. The sequence goes on from JAEZHQ010000334.1 coordinate 23,136, forward strand.
CGCCGCGCACGGCCAGCCCGCCGGCGGGGAGGGGTGATGCGATCGCATTGATCTGTCGGGTTTTACCGGCGGCGCTCCGTGTTCATGCGCCGCCGGTGTGATGCCCAAGGCCCGCGGACCGGCCTAGGCCGTAAGCGACTCTTCCGGGACGGCCGCGGGCTTGAAAGAATTGGACCTCCACCGGGTTCAGGGAGCAACAGGATGGCTTTCACCGCCGCCGGAGACATCACGGTCCATTACCATCTCGCCGGTCCGCCCGGCGCCCCCGTCGTGCTTCTCGCCAACTCCATCGGCACCAGCCTCCACATCTGGGACCGCCCGGCGGCGGCCCTGGCGGAGCGCTTCCGGGTGCTGCGCTACGACATGCGCGGGCACGGCCTGACCGACGCCACGCCCGCCCCCTACAGCATCGACCGTCTGGCCGGGGACGCGCTGGCCCTGCTCGACGCGCTGGAGATCGGGAGGGCTCATGTCTGCGGCCTGTCCATCGGCGGCATGGTGGCGCAGAGGCTGGCGGCCGGCGCGCCGGGGCGGGTCGCCTCGCTGGTGCTGTGCGGCACGGCGAGCCGCATCGGCCCGCCCGCCCTGTGGGACGAGCGCATCGCCGCCATCCGCGCCGGCGGCTTGGCGGCCATCGCCGACGGCGTCCTCGCCCGCTGGTTCACGCCGGCCTTCCGCGCCGGGCAGCCCGTGCGGCTCAGCGGTTACGCCAACATGCTGGTGCGCACTCCGGCCGAAGGCTACATCGGCTGCGCCATGGCGATCCGCGACGCCGACCTCGGCGCCGACGCCGGCCGCATCGCCTGCCCGACGCTGGTGCTGGCCGGCGACCAGGACCAGGCGACCCCGCCGGAATGGGGGCGGGCGCTGGCCGACGCCATTCCCGGCGCCCGGTTTGCCCTCCTGCCCGGGGCCGCCCACATCCCTCCGGTGGAGCAGCCGGACGCGCTCGCCGCACTTCTCCTGGACTTTTTCGGAAAGGACGCCGGCCATGGCCGATGAGCTGTACGAGACGGGGAGGGCGGTCCGCACCGCCGTCCTCGGCGCCGCCCATGTGGAACGCGCGACCGAACGGGCGACCGACTTCGACCGCGACTTCCAGGCCTACATCACGCGGACGGCCTGGGGCTCGGTGTGGAGCCGGCCGGGGCTGGACCACAAGACGCGCAGCATGCTGACCATCGCCATGCTGGCGGCCCTGGGCCACGAGCAGGAGCTGGCGCTCCATCTGCGGGCGACGCGCAACACCGGGGTCACGCGCGAGGAGGTCCGGGAGATCCTCCTCCAGGTGGCCGTCTATGCCGGGGTCCCGGCGGCCAACTCCGCCGTCCATCTGGTCAAGCGCACCTACGACGAGATGGAGCGGGAGGAGCGGGAGAGGGGGGGCTGAGCGCCATGCCCGGCGCCGCCCCGCCCGACCCGCCAGGCCAGCCCTGGGGCGACCCGCTGCTCGACCCGCTGTTCACGACGGAGGAGGCCGCGCGCCTCTTCGCGCCTCGTGGCCGCCTCCAGGGGATGCTCGACTTCGAGGCGGCGCTGGCCCGCGCGGAGGCGGCGGCCGGGGTGATCCCGGCGGCGGCCGTGGCGCCCATCGCCGCCGCCTGCAC
>JAEZHQ010000344.1 GCA_023416455.1 Pseudomonadota bacterium
GGCGGTCGACGAGGACGCCGACGTCCTCGCCCTGAACTTCTCCGGCGCCGATCACCTGGAGCTGCTGCCGCAGCTTCTGGCCGCCCTGCGCGAGCGCGGGCGGAGCCCCGACGAGCTGACCATCATCGTCGGCGGCATCATTCCCGACGAGGACATCCCTCTCCTGAAAGGGATGGGCGTCGCCGAGGTCTTCCTTCCCGGAACGCCTCTCGCCCAGATCATCGCCTATCTCAAGGGACCGGCCGCGGAAAGGAAGGCGCCATGATCCGGCCGGCGATCGCGTGGATCATGGGCGGTGCAGGGTTCCTGTCGGGCCTCATGATCGTCGCCTCGATGCTGGTCATGTCGATCGAGGTCTTCTTCCGCTTCGTACTGGGCAATCCGACCTTCTGGGCGCTGGAGGTGTCGACCTACCTTCTGGTGGCGACGACCTGCCTCGGAGTCGGCTACACGCTGCGCATGCGCGGACACGTCGCCGTCGAGGTGGTCGTCGACGCGCTGCCGGATTTCGGCGAGCGGATCTGCGCGCGCCTGGTGGCGGGCATCGCCGGCCTGTTCGGCCTGGTGATGATCTGGTACGGCGCCAAGGAGGTGATCCTCAGCTACCGCGTCGGCGACATTTCGCTGACCCCGCTCGCGGTGCCCATTTTCCTTCCGCTGAGCCTGATCCCGCTCGGCGGGCTCCTGCTGGTGATCCAGGCCGCCGAACACATGATCGACCCACCGGAAAGAAAAATGGATTCGGCGGCCGTCGGACACTGACGGTTCCGGGTGACGGCGACGGGAGGCGCCTCATCATATGATCGTAACCATTCTGATCGTCCTTCTCGTCATACTGCTGATCGTCGGGACGCCGGTGGCGTTCGCGCTCGGCATGGCGGGCGTCCTCGGGCTTCTGCTGACCGGGGACAACCTGGCCGCGGTCCCCCAGATCATCTACGAGACGTTCAACACCTACGACCTGATCGCCGTGCCCCTGTTCGTCCTGATGGGGCAGGTCCTGCTCCAGGGCAAGGTCGGCGAGCATCTCTTCGCGGTCATCAACCAATGGGTCCGGCACTGGCCGGGCGGCCTTGGGGTGGCGACGGTCCTGTCCTGCGGCTTCTTCGCCGCGGTCGCCGGGTCGAGCACCGCCACCGCGGCGACGGTGGGATCGACCGCCATCCCGGCCATGACCAACCGCGGCTATTCCCGGTCGTTGGCCTGCGGGCTGGTCGCCGGCGGCGGCACGCTGGGCATCCTCATCCCGCCCAGCATCCCCTTCGTCCTCTACGGCGCCATCACCAGCGAGTCGATCGGCAAGCTGTTCCTGGCCGGCCTGATGCCGGGCCTGTTCATGCTGGGCACCTTCGTCCTCTACGTGCTGGTGCTCGCCAAGATGGACAAGCGGTTGCCGCGCGGCGAGCGGGTCCCCCTGCGCGACCGCCTCGCCTTCTCGGCCCGCCACATCGGCGCGCTGCTGATCCCCGTGGTGGTGCTGGGCGGCATCTACGCCGGAGCCTGCACCCCGACCGAGGCAGCGGCGGTCGGCGCCCTCTACAGCTTCTTGCTGTGCCTTGTCGTCTACCGCTCGCTGAGCCTGCGCGACATTCCCAAGGTGCTCACCAGCACCGCCATCGTCTCCTGCATGATCCTGATGATCATCGCCGTGGCGCTCGTGCTGTCGCGCGTCATCACCACGCTCCAGGTGGCGCCGCAGATGGTCGCGCTGTTCGAGGAATACGAACTCGGCAAGTGGTTCTTCCTCATCGCGATGAACATCCTGTGGTTCATCATGGGCTGCTTCCTGGACGTCGCCTCGATCATGCTGATCACGCTGCCGGTCGCCTTCCCGGTCGCGCTCAGCCTGGGCATCGACCCGATCTGGTTCGCGGTGATCATGGTGGTCAACATGGAGATCGCCACCATCACCCCGCCCATCGGCCTCAACCTGTTCGTCGTGATGGGGGCGAGCGGCGAGCGCGACATCCGGACCGTCATCAAGGGCGTGATCCCGATCTTCTTCCTGCTGCTGGCCAACCTGATCGTGGTGATGGCGTGGCCGCAGCTCAGCCTCTGGCTTCCCAGCCGGCATTAGACGCCACATCCGACATCCAACGAAAATCCAAGGGAGGAAAGCGATGACGAGAATGAGCATTCGGTCCATCACCCTGGCCGCGGCCACCGCGATCCTGACGGCCGTCGCCGGATCACAGTCCGCGCTGGCGGAAACGGTGATCAAGTTCTCCTTCGAGCTGCCGGTCACCCACAGCTTCGCCACGGCAGCCGACCGCTTCGCCAAGGAGGTGGCGGAGAAGACCGGCGGCGAAGTCAAGATCCAGCTCTACCCCGCCGGCCAGCTCGCCAAGGACTCCAACTTCGTCAAGAGCATCACCGCGGGAACCATCGACGGCGGCCTGTCCCCGACCCTCTACTGGACCGGCGTGATGCCGCTGGCCGGCATCTTCGACGTGCCCTATCTGGTGCGCTCGCACGACGAGGCGAAGACGGTGCTCAACAGCCCGGTCGGCGACCGCCTGCTCGCCAAGCTGGCGGACTTCAACAGCGTCGGCATCGGCTACTTCAATTACGGCTTCGGCATCTTCGGGAACAACGTCCGGCCGCTGAAGACCCCCAGCGACCTCAAGGGCCTGAAGGTCCGCACCAACAACGACATCGGATCGAAGCTGCTCCAGACCTTCGGCGCCAGCCCGACCTTCATGAGCGGATCGGAGGTCTTCCTCGGCCTGCAACGCGGCACGGTGGACGGTTCCCACACCGGTCTGTCCTCGATGGTCAGCCGCAAGATGTACGAGGTGGTGAAGTACCTTACCATCGACAACCACAACATGATCCCGTACTTCGTGATCATCCGCAAGGACGTGTTCGATGGCCTGAAGCCCGAGTACCAGGCCGCCGTGCGCGAGGCCGCCCGCAACGCCGGGAACTGGGCTGCCGAGCAGCAGGTCATCGAAGACCGCGACGCCGTGGCCGAGCTGGAGAAGCGGGGCGTCCAGATCATCGACCTGAACCCCGAACAGCTGGAGATCTGGTCGAAGACGGCCCAGCCCGTCACCGATTTCTGGCTGACCAGGGTCGGCGACGAGGGCAAGGAGATGATCACCCAGGTCAACAAGATCCTCGGCCGCTGACCGCCGACCCCCGGCCATCCCGCTGACAAGAGAATGGGGCATGGACTCTCAACTCGCACCCCCGCTCGACGGCATCACCGTCCTCGACCTGACCCGCGCCCTGGCCGGTCCCTACGGGACCATGCTCCTGGGTGACCTCGGCGCCACCATCATCAAGGTGGAACCGCCCCGGGAGGTCGACTCCACCCGGGGCCTGCCGCCGATGCTGGCGCCCGGCGTGTCGTCCTACTTCACCTCGGTGAACCGGAACAAGCAGGGCCTCTCCCTCAACCTGAAGCACCCCGAGGGCCTAGCCATCTTCCGTGGGCTGGCGGCCGGCGTCGACGTCATCATCGACAACTTCCGCCCCGGCACGCTGCGCCGGCTCGGCATCGATTATGACGAGCTGCGCACGGTCAACCCGAGGCTGGTGAGCTGCTCGATCTCGGGCTTCGGGTCGACCGGCCCCTACAGCCAGCGGTCGAGCTTCGACCTCGTCGTCCAGGCGATGGGCGGGGCCATGAGCGTCACCGGGGAGCCGGGCGGCTCTCCGGTCCGCCTCGGCCTCCCCATGGGCGATCTCGCGGCCGGCATGTACGCCGGCCTCGGGATCCTCGCCGCCCTCCAGGCCCGCACCGGGACGGGCGGCGGCCGGCACGTCGAGATCTCGATGCTCGACGGCATGGTGGCGCTGCTCAGCTACATGGGCGCGCACTACCTGCAAACCGGCGAGGTCCCGGGGCCGCAGGGCTCCGGGCACCAGGTGAACGTTCCCTACCAGGCCTTCCGCACCCGCGACCGCTGGATCGTCATCGCCATCTTCGGCGAGCGCTTCTGGCCGGAGGTCTGCGAGGTGCTGGGCCGTCCGGAGCTGGCGGCGGATTCCCGCTACGCCACCGCCGGCGGTCGTTCCGCCCACAAGCTGGAGCTGCTGGGCATCATCGAGCCGATCCTGCTGACCCGCGACGCGGACGACTGGCTTCACCGGATGCTGGAGAAGCGGATCCCCTGCGCGCCGATCAACACCGTCGACCGCGTCCTGGAGGATCCGGAGGTGCTGGCCCGGCACATGGTCGTCGAAACCAACCACCCCGTCTATGGGCGCGCGCGCGCGCCGGGTAACCCGGTGAAGGTCGAGGGAATCCGCGACGGCGTCGCGACGCCGGCCCCGCTGCCCGGCGAGCACAGCGCCGACATCCTGCGCGCGCGTCTCGGACTGTCCGGCGAGGAGCTTCGCCGTCTTGCCACGGAGGGCGTGATTTGACCCTGAGCAGCACCATCGGGCGCTTCGTTGCCGATGCGGCCGTGCCCGAGGCCGCTATCGACGCCAGCGCCGTCGCCATCGCCGACTGCGTCGCCTGCGCCATCGCCGGCGCCGACAGCGACAGCGCCGCCATCCTGCGCCGAACGCTTGCCGATCCCGACCGGCCCGGCGCGGCGACGATCCTCGGCGCGGGCGTCCGGGCGGACCCGCGCACGGCGGCGCTGGTCAACGGAACGGCGGCGCACGCGCTGGACTACGACGACATCAACTGGACGCTCTACGGGCACCCGTCGGTCGCCATCCTGCCGGCCGTCCTGGCGCTGGCCGAGGCGACCGGGGCCGGCGGGCGCCGGCTGGTGGAGTCCTACGCGGTCGGGGTGGAGGTCGCCGCCAAGATCGGCCGCTGGGCCAACCCCGACCATTACCTGCACGGCTGGCACGCCACCGGCACCATCGGCGCCATCGGCGCGGCGGCGGCGGCGGCCCGCCTGCTCGGGCTCGACGCCGCGGCAGCGGCC
>JAEZHQ010000343.1 GCA_023416455.1 Pseudomonadota bacterium
CCCATGGCCTCCGCCAGGCGGCGGGAGAGCGCAAGCCCGAGGCCGGTGCCCTCGATCCCGCTGGCCTCCGCGCCCAGCCGGTTGAAAGGCTGGAACAGCTCGTGCCGGCGCTCGTCCGGGATGCCCGGGCCGGTGTCGCGCACGGCGAAGCGCAGCAGGTCGGGCTGCGGCCGTTCGAGGGCCAGCGTCACGCGGCCCCCGGCGTGGCTGTACTTCACCGCGTTGGAGCCGAGATTCATCAGCACCTGGAGCAGCCGCGTGCGGTCGGCGCGCAGCCGTGGGGCGGGACCGCCCGGCAGCTCGCTCCGCACCGTCAGGCCCTTGCCGAAGGCCAGCGTGTCGAGGTTGTCGCGGACCTCCTCCACCAGCTCGGCGGCGTCGAGGTCGGTCGCCGTGATGGAGACCTGCCGGGCCTCGATCTTCGCCAGTTCCAGGATGTCGTCGATCAGCCTCAGCAGATGATGGCCGCCCTTCAGGATGCCGGCGACGTAGCTCTGGCGGCGCTCGTCCAGCGGGGCGCCGGACGGAAGTTCGAGGAGCTGGGCGAACCCCAGAACGGCGTTCAGCGGCGTGCGCAGCTCATGGCTCATGGAGGCCAGGAACTCGCTCTTGGCGCTGTTGGCGCTGTTGGCCTCGGCCATCAGGAAGCGGGCGCGCTCCTCGCTCAGGATCAGGGCCTGCTGCGCCTTCTTGCGCGCGGTCACGTCCTGGATGACCTCGTCCCACACCACCTCGCCGGCGGGGGTGCGCACCGGGCACGAGACGGCGTGCAGCCAGCGTCCGCCGCCGTCCCGGCCGGCCGGCGGGCTCCCCGGGCCGTCGGTGCGGAACTCGACGTCCAGCCGCCCGAGGCTGCGGGCCGAAGCCTCCAGCGCCGCCTCCACCGCGGAACGGTCGTCGGGGTGGATGAGGTCGAGCAGCCGGCCGGGATCGGCGAGGAAGGCCTCCGGCGGACAGCCGAACAGCGCCTCGGCCCCGGAACTGACGTAGTCGTAGCGCCAGCGGCCGAGCCGGTCGCGCACGCGGCGCAGGATGACCCCGTTGAGGTTCTCCGCCACCGCTCCCAGCAGCCGCTCGCGGGTGGCGAGCGCACGCTCGGCCGCCCGGCTGTGCCGGGCGTCGCGCAGCACCACGCTGAAGCGCGGGCCGCCGGCCTCGACGTGGCGGGACACAGCCCCCTCCAGCGGGATCTCCGTGCCGTCGCGGTGCAGGCCGACCAGATCCCGCGGCTCACCCATGATGCGGGCCCCGCGCGGGCCGGCGGCGAATGCCTCCATATGCCGCCGGTGCCCGTCGCGGAAGCGGAGCGGGATCAGGATATCGACGGAACGGCCGATGACCTCGCCTTCGCGGTAGCCGAACAGCCGCTCGGCGCCCCGGTTGAACAGGACGATGCGGTGGTCGCGGTCGAGGGTGACGACCGCGGCGAAGGGGATGTCGAAGACCCCGTGCAGGGCCGGCGGCCGCGCCGCGCCGGGGTGGCGGGCCGGGTCGTGGCGGGCCGTCGTGTCGACCGCCACGGCGAGGACCTGGGCCACCCGCTCGTCGCGGTCGGAGAAGACCGGGGTCAGCTCGATCTCCCACCAGCCGGCGCCACGGGGCAAATCCAGCCGTTCCTCGACCACCAGCGGACGGCGGCTTTCGACGCAGGCGGACAGGCGCGCCTCCAGCCGCCGGGCGTCGTCCCCGGCCAGGAAGGCGCCGGGTGCCGCGCCGACCGCCTGGCGCGGGTCGAGTCCGGTCTGCTCCTCGCCGCCGCGGTTGAGCGAGCGGAGCCGGAAGCCGGCCTTGCCGGGGGCGGCGCCGGGCAGGATGTCGAACAGGACGTCGAACACCAGGACGGCGACGACCCGGCTTTGCAGAAGGGCCGCTGCATAGGGGTGGAGCATGGTGTCGGACCAGGCGTCGGGCATGGCGCCACCGTCACACGATGGTGGCGGCGGGACGCCCGCCGCGGCGCGTTGCGGCCGCCCACGCTCCGCCGCCCGATCCGTTATGGCCCGATCCGTTATGGCCTGATCCGTTATGGACCATCCGTCGGCCTGTCCTGTCCTGGCCCACTGCCGGCCTTCTTCCCGCCGCCGGTTGTATCAACGTTAAAGTATTAGCGGTGGTGCCGGCGTCCGGCAAGCGGTTTGTCGCCGCCGGCGAGGTCAGGCCCGCTTTTCCCACCCGCCGCGGTCGTTCTGCTGCCAGTAGGTGAGCGCGTGGCCGGCGGCTTTGCAGCGCTTCCAGCGCTCGCGCGCGGCCAGGACCGCCTCCGCGTCGTTGCCGTCGAACAGGTCGCAGACCAGCTCGAAGGCCGTGGCGGAGGCGGCGTCGACCCCGTCGACCAGGATCAGGACGGTGGCCCCGTTGGGGTTCTCGTCCTCGCAGGTCAGCCACACCGGCTGCTGGTCGGCGAAACCGTCGCGGGCGCTGCCGTGCGGCAGGAAGGAGGCGGCGTCATAGGTCCACAGATGCTGGTTGAGGGCGTCCACCCGCTCCGGCGACCCGGCGCGCACCACCGCCCGCCAGTTGCGTTCCAGCACCTTCTCCAGGATGCGGGGCAGGGCCTGCTCCAGGCTGCGCCGTTGCAGGTGGTAGAAGCGCACCTCGGTCATGCCGTGCCTCGTCCCGGCCGGGCCGGACCCTGTGCCATCACCCCTCGTGGAAATCGGCCACGAAGCGGTCGAGCAGGCGGACGCCGAAGCCGGTGCCGCCCTTTGGCACCAGGGCGCTGTCCTTCTTGGCCCAGGCCACGCCGGCGATGTCGATGTGGGCCCACGGCACCTCGTTGACGAAGCGCTTCAGGAATTGCGCCCCGACGATGCTGCCGGCCCCGCGGCCGGAGCCGACGTTCTTCATGTCGGCGGCGTCGCTGCTGATGTCCTTGTCGTAGGCGTCGCCCATGGGCAGCCGCCACAGCGGCTCGCCCACCGCGCGGCCGGCGGCCAGCAGGCGGTCGGCCAGAGCGTCGTCGTTGGCGAACAGGCCGGCGTGCTCGTGGCCCAGCGCGATGATGATGGCGCCGGTCAGGGTGGCGAGGTCGATCATCAGGCGCGGCTTGAAGGTGTCCTGCGCGTACCACAGGCAGTCGGCCAGCACGAGGCGGCCTTCCGCGTCGGTGTTGATGACCTCGATGGTCTGGCCGGACAGCGAGGTGACGATGTCTCCCGGCCGCTGCGCGGTGCCGGAGGGCATGTTCTCGACCAAGCCGACGATGCCGACCGCGTTCACCTTGGCCTTGCGGGCGGCCAGCGCGCGCAGGGTGCCGATGACCACCGCGGCGCCGCCCATGTCCCACTTCATGTCCTCCATGCCGGCGGCCGGCTTGATGGAGATGCCGCCGGTGTCGAAGGTGACGCCCTTGCCGACGAAGGCGATGGGGCGGTGGTCCTCGGCGTCCGGGTTGCCGTCCCAGCGCATGACCACCACGCGCGGCTCGAAGGCGCTGCCCTGGGCGACGCCGAGCAGCGCCCCCATGCCGAGCGCGGCCATCGCGGCGCGGTCGAGAATCTCGACCGCGACCCCGACCTCGGTCAGTTCCTTGCAGCGCTCGGCCAGGCTCTCGGGCGTGATGACGTTGGCCGGTTCGGACACCAGGTCGCGGGTCAGGGCGATGGAATCGGCCAGCGTCTCCAGGCGCCGGTAGGCGGTGGCGGCGGCATCGGCCTCCTCCAGAAGGAGGGTGAGCGCCTCCAGGGCCGGCTTGGGCTCCTTCTTGTCGGTGGTGCGGTACTTGTCGAACCGGTAGGAGCGCAGCCGGGCGCCGAAGGCGAGCGCGGCCGCGGCCTCGGCGGGGGCAAGGCCGGAGCCGGCCGGCAGGTCCGCCAGCACCGCCACCGCGGTCTCGCCGGACTTGTCGAGCGCCGCGACGACGGCGCCCCCGGCGGCCTGGAGCGCCGCCTCGCCGGCCTCCTCGGCCTTGCCGAGGCCGACCAGGAGGATGCGGTCGAACGCGACGCCCGCGGGGGCGAGGATGGCCAGCGTCTCCTCCTTCTTGCCGGTGAAGCGGCCCGCCTTCATGGCGCGGGAGAGCGCCCCTCCGGTCTTCCGGTCCAGATCCTGGCCGGCGGCGCCCAGGGCGCGCTCGACGGTGACGGTGACGGCGACGGTGCCGGACGTGGGCAGCGCGGGCTTCGCAAAGGCGACCTTCATCGGCTCCTCTCGGCAGGGCGGGGCCGGCGCGCACCGCGCCGGGACGGGTGGGGAACGGGGAACCCTCCCTTGCGATAAAGACCTTCCCGGGCGCCGTGTCAAGGAGCGCCCCGGTTGTTTCCGCCGGCGGCAAGGGGTACATAGCCCCGGCGCCCCGAGCGGGTTCCGCCGGATCGGGCCACGGGCCGGACCCGGCGGATCCTGCGGACTCCATGGTTTTGCAGGGTTTCCGAGCCCACCGGTCGTGTTGGCGGGGTTCGGAGAGCCGGCTTGGGGCGCCTGATGCCCGTCGATCGGTCCGGGAGGCCGGAACCATGCATTTCTCCGCGACGCTCTCGCGCTACATCGGGCGCCAGTTCGTCACCTGGTTCATCCTGTTGCTGGCGGTGCTGCTGTCGATCATCCTGCTGCTCGACATCGTGGAGCTGCTGCGCCGCGCCGGCAGCAAGCCGGACGTCACCTTCGGGATCATCCTCACGATGGCGTTCCTGAAGCTGCCGGAGATCGGCCAGCAGATCTTCCCCTTCGTCATCCTGTTCAGCGGCATGTTCACCTTCTGGCGGCTGACGCGCAGCCACGAGCTGGTGGTGGCGCGGGCGGTCGGGGTGTCGGCCTGGCAGTTCCTGATGCCGGTGCTGATCGCCTCCCTCCTCATCGGCCTGTTCAAGATGACCGTCATCAACCCCGTCGGCGCGGTCTTCATCGCCCGCTACGACCAGATGCAGGACCGCTACCTGAAGCAGCGCAAGAGCACGCTCGACGTCTCGCGCGGGGGGCTCTGGCTGCGCCAGCAGAGCGACGGCGAGCAGTTCTTCATCCACGCCGACTCCGTCGATCCGCAGACCCTGGAGCTGTCGCAGGTCATCCTGCTGCGCTTCGACAACGACATGAAGTACCTCGGGCGGGTCGACGCGCCGCGCGCCTATCTGAAGGAGAAGCGGTGGGAGCTGGCCGACGCCGCGATCAACCACGGCCGGAAGGACACCGAGACGGTCGCCACCTACGTCATCCCGACCGAACTCGACATGGAGACCATCGAGGAGAGCTTCGCGGCGCCGGAGAGCATCTCCTTCTGGAACCTGCCGCAGTTCATCCGCACGCTGGAGGCCAACGGGTTCCCGGCGGTGCGCCACCGGCTGCACTACCAGTCGCTGATGTCGCAGCCGCTGCTCTATTTCGCCATGGTGCTGTTCGCCGCCGCCTTCTCGCTGCGCCTGCCGCGCCGGGGCGGCGCCATGGCCATGGTCACCGGCGGCGTGCTGACCGGCTTCGTCCTGTTCGTGCTGACCGACGTCGTGCGCACCTTCGGCATGTCGGAGACCATCCCGCTGATGATGGCCGCCTGGAGCCCGGCCGGGATCAGCCTGCTGCTGGGCATCGCGGCCCTCCTCCACCTGGAGGACGGCTGACGCCGCGGGCGTCCGGCGGCGCCCGCGGGGGCTCTCCTGGTCCACGCCGTGCCACAATTCCGTTCCAGGCTGGCAACCACGATTCCGTTTACACGCGCGTGGACGGGCCGTATTAAACGGCAACCATCTCTGGAGCTGGAGCATCATGCCGAGTCTGCGAGCCGTCCGGTCTGCCTTCGCCGCGGCGACCGCTTGCGCCCTTCTCGCCGCCGTCCCCGCCACCGCGCAGACGGCCAAGGCTCCCGCGGGGAAGGTTCCCAACGCTCCTGCCGCCGCCGTGCCGACCGAGCGCATCGCCGCCGTGGTGAACGAGGAGGTCGTGTCGGTCTCCGACGTGCACGCGCGCATCCGGCTGGCGCTGCTGAACGCCGGCGTCCAGGAGAGCGCGGAGACCCGGCAGCGGCTGACCCCGCAGGTCCTGCGCCAGCTCGTCGACGAGCGCCTCCAGCTCCAGGAGGCCAAGCGGCTCGGCGTTTCCGTCCCGCCGGCGGAGATCGACGACGCCATCAAGCGCATCGCCGATCAGAACCGCATGACCCGCCCCCAATTGGAGAAGCTGCTGAAGGACCAGGGGGTCGCCTTCTCCACCCTCACCGAACAGGTGCGCGCCCTGCTGGCCTGGCAGCGCGTCATGCAGCGCCGCATCCGCCAGGAGGTGATCGTCGGCGAGGAGGAGATCGACGCCGTGATGCAGCGCATCAAGGCGAACATCGGCAAGCCGGAGTATCTGGTGGCCGAGATCTTCCTGGCCGTCGACAGCCCCGACCAGGACGACGAGGTGCGCCGCACCGCCGACCGGCTGGTGGAGGAGGTCCGCCGCGGCGGCAACTTCGCCGCGCTCGCCCGCCAGTTCTCGCAGTCGGCCGGCGCCGCCGCCGGCGGCGACATGGGCTGGGTGCGCTCGGGCGAGCTGAACGCCGAGCTGGACAAGGCGCTGGGCGGGCTGCGCCCCGGCCAGATGTCGATGCCCGTGCGCACCGCCACCGGCTACCACATCCTGCTGGTCCGCGACCAGCGCGCCTACGGCAGCGGCTCCACCAGCACCGGCGGGGCCAGCGAGGCGGCGGCACCGCCACCGCCGCCGCCGCCGCGCCCCCAGCCGCGGCCCGACCTGGAGAAGGCCAGGGTCAGCATGAAGCAGATCGTCCTGCCGGCCCCCTCCAAGGAGAAGATCAAGGAGGTCCAGGCCCAGGCCGAGGCGCTGCGCAAGTCGATCAAGGGCTGCACCGACTTCGAGGAGAAGGCCAAGGCCACGGGCGTCCCGGAATCCGGCGACATGGGCACGTTGCGCGTGAAGGACCTTCCCCCCGGACTCCAGCAGCTCGTCGTCACCATCCCCATCGGCCGGCCGAGCCCGGTCCTGATGAGCCCGGGCGGCGCCGTCGTCCTGATCGTCTGCAAGCGCGACCTGCCGATGATCCAGCCGCCCCCGGAGGCGCCGCAGCCCGTCGCCGCTCCGCCGCCGCCGCCGCCGCCGCCCAAGGAGGTCAAGCTGCCGCCGCGCGAGGAGATCGAACGCGACCTCATCAACGAGCGCGCGGATCTGCTGTCGCGGCGGTACCTGCGCGACCTGCGCCGCACCGCCTTCGTGGAGTTCCGCGTCTGATGACCCATCCGCAGGACCGGCCGCCGCTCGCCGTCACCATGGGCGAGCCGGCCGGGATCGGCGGCGAGATCGTGCTGAAGGCCTGGGCGGCGCGCCGCGAGGAGGCGGTGCCCCCCTTCGTCGTCCTGGACGATCCCGACCGGTTGCAGGCCCTGGGCGCCCGGATCGGCCTTCCGGTCCCGGTGCGCGCGGTGGCCGCGCCGGCCGAGGCCGCCGCGGCCTTCGCCACCGCTCTGCCCGTCCTGCCGCTGGCGCTGGCGGTCCCCGCCGTGCCCGGCCGGCCCGACGCGGCCAACGGGGCGGCGGTGATCGCCGCCATCGACCGCGCCGTCGATCTGGTGCGCGCCGGGCAGGCGGCGGCGATGGTCACCAACCCGATCCAGAAATCGGCGCTCTACGCCGCCGGCTTCCGCCACCCCGGCCACACCGAGTATCTGGCCCATCTCGCCGGCCTGGCGGAGGAGCCGGTCATGATGCTGGCCGCCCGCGGCCTGCGCGTGGTGCCGGTGACCATCCACGTCCCGCTTCGCGAAGCGGTGGAGCGGCTGACCACCGCGGCCATCGTCCATGCCGGCCGGGTGACGGCGGCAGGGCTGGCGCGCGACTTCGGCATCGCCCGGCCCCGCCTGGCGGTGGCGGCGCTCAACCCCCACGCCGGCGAGGACGGCAGCATGGGGCGCGAGGAGATCGCCATCATCGCTCCCGCCGTCGCCGCGCTGCGCGCCGCCGGGATCGAGGCCACAGGGCCGCACCCCGCGGACACGCTGTTCCACGCGGCGGCCCGCGGCGGCTACGACGCCGCCCTGTGCATGTACCACGACCAGGCGCTGATCCCGCTGAAGACCATCGACTTCGACAGCGGGGTCAACGTCACGCTGGGGCTGCCCTTCGTCCGCACCTCGCCCGACCACGGCACCGCGCTGGACATCGCGGGCACCGGGCGGGCCGGCGCCTCCAGCCTGATCGCCGCCCTGGGCATGGCCGACGCGATGGCACGGACGCGCCGCGCCGCCGTCTGAGCGGCGCGCCCGCCGGCACCCCGTTCCGCATCTTCTGGTTGATTTTTTCGGATTACAACTCCATCATTCGCGTCGATGGCCGCCTTCGATCCGCTTTGTGGTTGCGGCGCGGGACCCGGCCCGCCGGATCGGCGGTTCGCGGCGACCGCGGTCGCACGCCTGCATGGGCGCGACGCCTAATGGGCACGACGCCAAGGCCCGCGGAGGCGGGCCGCCCGGCCCATGAATGCCCGGATAAGGTCCGGCCACGGGTCGGACCTTATCCGGAAATGGGATCAGAGGCGGACAGACGAGGAGGAGTAGCGGGTGGCCGAACGGTCGTCGACGGAGGTGAGGGCCACCGCGGCGCCGAGCGCGATCACGGCGGCGGCGGCAAAACCGAGCAGCATGGCCTTCATGGTGGCGGACCTTCCTTCACGGGCGTCGCGGGCGGGCAACGGAAGCCCGTTGCGCCGCAACCATAGGCCAGCCTCCGGCGGCGCTTCAACCCCCCTCGCCGCGGGCCTTTGCCGGGGCGGGCGCCGGAAGGGTCGCGGCCTTCAGATAGGCGACGAGGTCGGCGCGGTCGGCGGCGCTGGGGATGGTCTGGAGCGGCATCTTGCTGCCGGGCGTCATGGCCTCCGGCCCGACCTCGAACAGGCGGGCGACGGTCTCCTCGGTCCAGACGATGCCGCTGCCCCTCAGCGCCGGGGAATAGCGGTAGCCCTCCACCGACCCGGCCGGCCGGCCGAACAGGTTCCACAGGGTGGGGCCGGCCCGGTTGCCGCCGTCCGGGGTCAGCGTGTGGCAGAAGGCGCAGGCCCGGAACAGGGTTCTGCCGTGTCCCGGGTCCGGCTCGGCCAGCGC
>JAEZHQ010000391.1 GCA_023416455.1 Pseudomonadota bacterium
CCCTCACCGCGGCGGCCCCGCTGGCGCTCGACCCTGACAGCCTGGCGGTGACGGTGCCCGGGCGCGGGCGGCTGGAGGGCGCGGTCCGCGGCGTCATCGACGCCTCCCTCGCCAACGACCTGCTGGCCGCCTCGGGCGACCGGGCGCGGGGCACCCTGCGGCTGGACGTCACGGTGGACGGCACGGTCGCCGCCCCCCGGCTGGGCGGCGAGGCGACGCTGAACGGGGCGCGCTACGAGAACCGGGCGTCGGGGGCGGTGATCAGCGACATCAACGCCCGGATCATCGGCGACGGCGACGTCTTCACCATCCAGTCCTTCACCGGGCGGACGGCGAACGGAGGCACGGTCGCCCTGCGCGGCACGATCCGCCCGGCCGCTGCCGACGGGCGCCAGCTCGACCTCCAGATCCAGGCCGACGGAGCACGGCTGGTGCAGAACGACCTGCTGACCGCCACCGCGGGGGCGTCGCTGACCCTGACCGGCAGCCTGAACAACCCGCGGCTGGCCGGGACGGTGCGCCTCCAGCGGGTCGAGGTGCAGATCCCCAACCAGACGCCGCCCGACGTCGTCGACCTCAAGGTGGTCGAGCGGGGCGGCGGGCGCGGCCGGGGCGGGAACGGTGGGACCGCGGTGCCTGCGGCGCCGGAGCCGGCGGCGGCGCCCTTCTCCCTGGCGCTGGATCTGACCGTCGAGGCGCCGAACCAGATCTTCGTGCGCGGGCGCGGGCTGGACTCCGAGTTTGCCGGCCGGCTCGACATCACCGGCACCGCCGACCATCCGGTGGTGAGCGGCCGGCTGACCATGATCAAGGGCCAGCTCGACCTGCTTGCCAAGACCTTCGTCTTCAAGCGCGGCGTCATCGAGTTCGACGGCGGCCCGCAGATCGACCCGCGGCTCGACCTTATGGCGGAAGCGACCGCCAACGGCGTGACGGCGCAGGTCGTGATCGGCGGCACGGTGAGCCAGCCGAAGCTGGAGCTGACGTCGCCCCAGGGGCTGCCGCAGGACGAGGTGCTGGCCCAGGTGCTGTTCGGCAAGCCGGTGTCCAGCCTGGGCGCGGCGGAGGCGGTGCAGCTTGCCCAGTCGGCCGCCACCCTGGCCGGATTCGGCGGCGGGAGCGGACTGCTCGACCGGGTGCGGCGCGGGCTGGGGGTGGACCGGCTGGAGTTCACCACCGGCGAGGGCGGCCGCGGCGGATCGGTGGAGGCCGGGCGCTACATCAGCGACCGGGTCTACGTGGGTGTCGAGCAGGGCATCGGCGCCAACCAGAGCCGGGCCACGGTGGAGGTCGACATCACCAAGAACATCAAGGCCGAAGCCGACGTCGGCTCCGACGCGGAGACGCGGCTGGGCGTCCGGTTCGAGTGGAACTATTGATGGAGGGAATGGGCGGTCCGCCGGCACCGCCGCCCGGCCTCCGGCCCGCCGCCATCGCGTGGGGCATGATGCGGACGGCGCTCGATGGACGTGTTCATGCGCCGCCGGTATGACATGGCAGCTACCATGGCACTGCCGGGGGCAGGGACCGGCTTCTTTAATAAAATGTAACCATTCTCCGGGTTACCTTGCTGGTTGGTCATACAGACGGGTCGGTGGTCTCCGGGAGTGGCGATGTTCAAAAACCTCAGCATCCGTGTGAAGGTCGGGCTTATCCTCGGCGTCAGCCTGATCGGCCTGGCCCTGGTCGTGGCGAACAGCCTGCACACGTTGCGCCAGCAGCTGTACAGCGACCGCGAGCAGCGCGTGAGGGCGGTGATCGAGGTCGCCGACAGCCTCGTCGCCCGCTACGCCGCCGAGGCCAAGGCCGGCCGCATGACGCAGGAGCAGGCGCAGCAGGGAGCCCGCGATTCCATCTCGGCGCTTCGCCATTCCGGGGACGAGTATTTCTTCATCCTCGACCAGAAGGGGCTGACCATCGCCCACGGGGTGAACCCGCAACTGGTTGGCAAGGACCTGACGGGGGCGAAGGATCCCAACGGCGTCTACTTCATCAACGCCATGCTGAAGGCCGCCCGCGACAATCCCGGCGGCGGCTTCGCCTCCTACGCCTGGCCGAAGCCGGGGCAGGACCAGGCCATCTCCTACCCGAAGGTGAGCTTCGTGAAGACCTTCGCCCCATGGGGCTGGGTCATTGCATCGGGCATCTACGTCGACGACATCGAGGCCCAGTTCGCCCAGGCGGCCTGGTCCATGGGCGGCATCAGCGCGGGCATCATGCTGGCCGGCATCGCCGCCACGCTGCTGATCGGCCGCGCGGTGGTGAAGCCGATCCCGGACATGCAGGCGGTCATCGCCGCCGCCTCGGCCGGCGACCTGTCGCGCACCGCCGAGGTGCACGGCAAGGACGAGATCGCCGTCATGGCCCACGACTTCAACGGTCTGATCGCCACGCTGCGCGACAGCATCTCCCGCGTCGGCGAGGCCAGCACCTCGGTGTCCTCCGCCTCGGTGCAGCTGACAACCTCGGCCGGCGGCATGAGCCGCAACGCCGAGCGCATGAACGAGAAGGCGGAAGGCATCTCCCACGCGGTCGACGGGGTGGTGCGGTCGGTCGGCGACCTGTCGGCCATCGCCGAACAGCTGGCGGCCAACGCCGAGACGGTGGCCGCCGCCGCCGAGCAGATGGGCGCATCGATCCGCGAGGTGGCACGCCACGCCGCCGACAGCTCCAACGTCGCGCACCGCGCCTCCGAAACGGCGCGGCAGGCCGGTGCGGTGCTGAGCCAGGCCGACGGCGCCATGCGCCAGGCGGTGGAGACGATCCGGCAGCTCGACACCGCCAGCACCGAGATCGGCGAGGTCATCCGCGTCATCTCCGACATCGCCCAGCAGACCAACCTGCTGGCGCTGAACGCCACCATCGAGGCGGCGCGCGCCGGCGAGGCCGGCAAGGGCTTCGCCGTGGTCGCCAACGAGGTGAAGAACCTGGCCACCCAGTCGGCCCGGGCGACCGAGGAGATCGAACAGAAGATCACCACCACCCAGGAGAAGACCGAGCGCAGCGTCAGCTCCATCAACGAGGTCGCCGCGATGATGGAGCGCGTCACCGGCTCCATCGACTCGATCAACAAGGTCATCGGCGAGATCGACCGCATCGCCGCCTCCATCGCCCACGAGGTCGACCAGCAGAGCAGCGCCACCGACGAGATCGGCCGCAACGTGTCCCAGGTCGCCACCGCCGCCAAGGAGGTCGCCAGGGACACGGCGGAGACCTCCGAACAGGCCCATGTGGTGCAGGAGGCCGTGACCTTCCTCGCCCAGATCTCCAGCGAGACGGCGAGCGGCGCCACCGAGACGGCGGCGGCGGCGGGCGAGCTGGGCCGGCTCGCCAACGACCTCGACCAGCTGGTGTCGCGCTTCCGGCTGCGCGCCTGACCGGCCACCGCCCGGCCCGCTAAGGATTGACGGGCCGGGCGGCCCGTCCGTCATACGGCCGGCGCATGAACGCTTTCATGACCGGCCGGCCGCATGCCTTGCCCCCCACGGTGCCCCCCATGGTGCTGCGCACGGTGCGGTCGGGTTTGAACCCGGGGCGCTTGCTGGGGAAGCCAATCGAGCGCGCTGGATATCAGGCCACGCCGACGGCGATGCGCACATGGGCGGGCAGAGGGACGATGTCGCCCATGGACCGCGCCGCGAAGGTCCCGGCGATCTCGGCCTCCAGCGCCGCGCGCCGGCCGCCGTCCAGGGTGCCCAGCCGGTGGCCGAAGGTCATCTCCAGCGTGGCGCGCCAGAAGGGCTGATTCCTGGGCGCCTTGCGGACCGGCGTGATGTCGGTCTCACGGGTCGCCGCGAACCCGGCGGCCCGGAAGGCCGCCGCCAGACGTCCCGGCTCGGCGAAGCGGAACAGCGCCTCCAGGTCGTCGTCCTCGCCCGGCTGCCCGCCCAGATGGGCGGCGACCGCCGCCCCCACCACCTCGAACAGGGCGTTGCCGGCGCGCGGCCCCCAGACCATGAAGGCCGCGCTCCCGCCCGGCCGCAGCACGCGCCGCACCTCGCCCAGCGCCGCCGCCACGTCGGGCACGAACATGATGCCGAAGCGGCAGGTCACGCGGTCGAAGCTGCCGTCGGCGAAGGGCAGGGCGGTCATGTCGGCGGCGGTGAAGGCCGTCCGCCCGTCCGCCGCGCGCCGCCGCGCCCCCGCCATCATGCCGGGGACGAGATCGCTGGCGACCACCAGCCCGCCGGGGCCGACGCGGCGCGCGGCGCTCAGGGCCGGTTCGCCGGCGCCGGACGCGAGGTCGAGCAGGCGCTCCCCCGCCGCCAGCCCGGCGGCGTCGAGCAGCGGCTGGTTCAGCTTGTCGGCCAGCTCGGCCATGGGGTCGGCCCAGCGGTCCCAGGCTTCGGCGCTGGCCGTCCAGCGCGCCCGCTCGACGGCGGCGTCGACCGTCGGAACGGCGTGCCCGGCGTGGTCGGATCGGAAGTCGGTCATGGTCAGTGGAGAAGCCTTGCGGTTCCGGAAGGGCGCTGGGCGCCGTCGCCCATCCGCTCGCCGAGGGCGGCAAGCTCCTCGGTCAGGCGGCGGTTGGCGTCGGACAGTTGCTGGATGCGCGCCTGCGCGGTCTGCTGCTGGGCGCTCAGCGCGGCGATGGTCTCGGCCAGCTTGCGGAGCTGCTGGGCCTGCCGGACGGTGCCTTCGTTCAGGCTGCGCCGGATCGAGCCCACGGCCGCCAGAACCACGACGCTGATGGTCACGCCAGCGACGATGGTGACGGTGGAAAGCGCTGTGAGCCAGTCCACGGTGAACCAGTCCATGGCCGAAGCCGTTCGTCCGTTGCGCCGCCGGCGGAGACCGCCGGTGAAGGCCGTTGCGCCGCCGGCGGAGGCCGCCGGTGGAGGATGACGCCAAGCATCCGCCGAATTGGCGGTGGGGTCAAGGGCGGCCGCGCCGGCGAAGGGCGCAGAAAGGTGGGCGCAGACCGGTGGCGCGGGCGGGTGTGTGGAGATGCACGTGCGCAGACGCGACAGGCCCGGCCGTTGCCGGCCGGGCCCGTCCAGGGGTGTCGGCGCCGGCGGCAGGCGCCCGCGGGAGGTCAGAGAACGGTGCCGTCCACCGGCCGCTCGGCCTTGGCGCGCAGATCCTTCAGGTGGTCGCCGAAGGCCCGCAGCACGGGCATGATGCGCTGCATCTGGTCGGGAGTGACGTGGGCGTCCGTCTTCAGGACGATGCTCGGCGCCTCGGACATCAGGCGCTTGGTGCGCATGGGGCCGACCTTGTCGTCCATGAACATCGACAGGCCCATCAGGATCCCGAGGGTCACGTCGTCGGGTGCCTTGGGCAGGGCGAGCACGTCGTGCAGCTCGTTGAGGAGGGTGTAGGCGACGATCGAGGTGCGTTCGATGGTGTCAACGTCGGCAGCCATGGACATCGGGCGAATCCTTGAGGCGCTGAAGGTGTGCGTGCTGCACAGACGTTAACGCTCGGTTCGTAACCAAACTGTTAACCAACGCTCACCCGAGTCGCCTCGAGTCGCATTTTTCGAGTCGCTGCTTTACGTCGCAACGGTGCCGCCGGCGCTCGCGCGTTCCGCTGCGCGCTCCACCCGCCCGATGGCGTCCAGCACCGCCTCGGGCCGGGCGTGGTGGGGCATGTGGCCGGTCGCCGCCAGCCGATGAAGGGTTGAGCCGGCGACGGCCCGGTGCAGGCGCAGGGCGTGGGCGCGGGGGGCGAGGATGCGGTCGCCGGTCCCGGCGACGATGGCGAGGGGGCAGCGCAGATCCGGGTAGCGCGGGGCCAGGGCCGCGGCGCCGCCGGGCAGGGCGGCGAGCTGGGCCGCTCCGGCCTCGATCTGGGCCGGGCGCAGGAGCAGGCCGGTCGGCAGCCGGGCATAGGCGGGCGGCACCGGGTCGGGCGCGAAGATGCGGCGCAGGAGCGGCGGCAGCAGCAGGCGGTCCACCGGCTGGAGCAGGGTGCGGCTGAGCAGCGGGCCGGCCACCGGGAGCGCCGGCACCAGAAAGGGCAGCATGGCGGCGCGCTGCGTCGGGTAGGCGTAGCCGGAGACCACCACCACCCCGGCGACCTCGCCGGGATGATCGAGCGCCCAGGCCAGCGCCACCGTGCCGCCGAGGGAATGGCCGACCAGGATCGGCCGCTCCAGCCCCAGCGCGCGGGCCCCGGCGCGCAGCAGGGCGGCCTGCTCGGCCGGGCCGTGGCAGCCGCGCGGCTGCGCGCTGTAGCCGTGCCCCGGACGGTCGAAGGCGACGCAGCGCCAGCGCCAGGC
>JAEZHQ010000358.1 GCA_023416455.1 Pseudomonadota bacterium
GGCCGGCCCTGCGGCGCCACCCGGGCGGCCACGCCGCGCCGCGCCTCGGCGGCCAGCGTCTCGGCGGCGGCGAGCGCGGCCCGGCAGGAGGCCGCAAGGCCGCTGTCGACCGTGTCCATGGAACGCATCCTCCTTCTGTCGGGCGGCGTCAGTCGGCCGCCGGGCCGGCGACGATGCCGGCGTCGTGCAGGCGGCCGATCTCGGCCGCCGACAGTCCCAACCGTTCGGCCAGGACCAGATCGGTGTGCTCGCCCAGCCGCGGGGCGGGGGCGACGGCGCCGCGCGGCACCGCGCCGAAGGCCAGCGGCGAGCCGGGCGCCAGATGGCGGCCGACGCCGGGTTGCCCGACCTCCTGGAACAGGGGGTTGGCGGTGGAGCAGCGGGGATCCTCGGCGAGGAGCTGGCCGAAGTCCTGGTACGGCCCCCACAGCACGCCGCTGCCGGCGAAGGCCCGGCGGATCTCCTCCAGCCCGCGCGCGGCGAACCAGGGGGCGAGCACGGCGGCGATGGCGTCGCGGGCCTGGAAGCGGCCGCCCTCGTCGTCGAGGTCCACCCCCATCAGCGGCCCGACCATGGCGAGGCGCGCGGCCAGCCCCGTCGCCTCGCCCAGCGCCCGCCATTGCCGGTTGGAGATGGCCACCACCATGACCCGCCGCCCGTCGGCGGTCGGGAAGTCGCGCCCGAAGGCGCCGTAGAGGCTGTTGCCGAGCGGCGGGCGGACGGTGCCGTTCACCTGCGCCTCGGCCAGGTAGCCCAGGTTGCCGACCGTCGCCAGCATCACGTCGGCCAGCGACAGCGTGACCTCCTGCCCCGCCCCGGTGCGCCGGCGGTAGCGCTCGGCGGCGAGCAGGCCGGTGGCCAGGTAGAGGCCGGCGGCGACGTCCCAGGCCGGCAGGACGTGGTTGACCGGCTCGCCGCCGCGGCCGGTGGCCAGGGGGAATCCGCTGGCGCAGTTGACCGTGTAGTCGACCGCGGCCGAGCCGTCCGGGTTGCCGGTCAGCCGCAGCATGACGAGGTCGGGGCGCGCCGCCGACAGGGCCGCGTGGCTCATCCAGCCGCTGGCCGGCAGGTTGGTCAGCAGGATGCCCCCCTCCTCGCCGGGCGCGGTGATCAGCGCGCGCGCGATCTCCCGGCCCTGGGGCGTGTCGAGGGCCAGCGCCACCGACCGCTTGCCCTTGTTCAGGCCGGTCCAGTAGAGGCTGGCGCCGGCGGGGCTGAGCGGCCAGCGGTGGTGGTCGATGTTGCCGCCGATGGGGTCGATGCGGATGACCTCGGCGCCGAGCTGGGCCAGCGTCATGCCGCCGAGCGGCGCGGCGATGAAGGCGCTGACCTCGACGATGCGGAGGCCGGAGAGAAGCGGGGTCATGGAGGCGTTCCGTTCCTGCGTCCCGATGGTTGTCCTGATGGGCGTCCTGCGGTGGTCGCGATGGGCGTCCCGGCGATGCGGCGCGGGTGCCCGGTCATGCCGCCGTCGCCCCCGCGCCCGGCGCCCCGGCGTCCGGATCGAGAGACGGATCGGGGGACGGATCGGGGGCGGCCCCGGGGATGGTCCAGCGCAGCGGGGCCGCCTGGGCCCGGATGAAGGCGAGGACCTCGCGCTCCAGGGCCTGGGAGGCCGGCGTCGGGACGCGGTCCGGCGGGCGGGCCAGCACCAGCGAGCGGCGGATGGCGGGGTGGACGGCGGCGGCGCTCAGCCCGCCGTCGCGCACCAGGGCGTGCACGCAGGAATAGGGCAGCAGCGTGCAGCCCTCCCCCATGCGCACCAGTTCGACCAGCGCCGGCAGCGCGTCCACCTCGACCACCGGCGCGCAGTCGAGGCCGCGTTCGGCAAGCGCCTGGTCGACCAGCAGGCGCAGCCGGTGCGGCCGGGCCGGCAGCAGCAGGTCGAGCCGGGCCACCTCCGCCACGTCCATCCCGGTCCCCGCCGCAAAGCGCCCGGCCGGGCCGAGCAGCGCCATCGACTCCTCCAGCAGCGGCACCGTGGCGAGGCTGCCCATGGTCCGGGTCTCGTAGAGGACGGCGAGGTCGAGCCGCCCCGACTGCACCCATTCGTGGATGGAGGCGCTGAACCCCTCGACCAGATGAAGGCGCACCTTCGGGGCGGCGCGCCGGAAGCGGACCGCCAGCCCCGGCAGCATCACCGTCCCCAGCGAGGTCGGCGTGCCGAAGGTGACGTTGCCCGAAGGCTCCTCCTGGTAGGCCAGGACGGCGTCGCGCGCCGCCCCCACCTCCTTCAGCACGCGCCGGGCATGCTCCATCAGCACCCGGCCGGCCGGCGTCGGCGTGACGCCCCAGCCGCGGCGCTGGAGGAGCTGCACCCCCAACTCCTCCTCCAGCGCCTTGATCTGCCGGGACAGCGCCGGCTGGGCCACGCGCAGCGCGGTGGCGGCGCGCGACAGGTTTTGCAGCTCCGCCGCGTGCAGGAAATTGCCGAGTTGCCGCAAATCCATGGCGCCACCATCCCGAAACCCGCCGGCCCCATAATTATGAGGAATAACGGTTATATGAATTATATCGTTGACGCATAGCTTAGCCGCTCCCTACCTTTCTGAAAAGCATGAATCAGGGAGGTCGGGAATGAGCGGGGCGGAGACGATGGACGCGATGATGGGCGGGGAGACCTTCCCCGAGATCCGCGACTCCGTGCGCAAGCTGTGCGCGCGCTTTCCCGGCGATTACTGGCGGGCGCTGGACGCGGAGCGCGCCTACCCCACGGACTTCGTGCGGGCGCTGACGGAGAGCGGCTTCCTGTCGGTGCTGATCCCGGAGGAGTATGGCGGCTCGGGCCTCGGGCTGGGGGCGGCCACCGCGATCCTGGAGGAGATCCACCGCTCCGGCTGCAACGGCGGCGCCTGCCACGCCCAGATGTACACGATGGGGACCATCCTGCGCCACGGCAGCGACGCCCAGAAGCGGGCCTGCCTGCCGGGAATCGCCGCCGGCACGCTGCGCCTCCAGGCCTTCGGCGTGACCGAGCCGACCAGCGGCACCGACACCACCCGCATCCGCACCTTCGCCAAGCGCGAGGGCGACCGCTACATCGTCAACGGCCAGAAGGTGTGGATCTCGCGCGCCGAGCATTCCGACCTGATGGTGCTTCTGGTGCGCACCACCCCGCGCGAGGAGGCGGCCAAGCCGACCGAGGGCATGAGCGTCCTGCTGGTCGACCTGCGCCGGGCGGTGGGCAACGGCCTGACCATCCGGCCGATCCGCACCATGATCAACCACGCCACCACCGAGCTGTTCTTCGACAACCTGGAGGTTCCGGCGGAGAATCTGGTCGGCGAGGAGGGCAAGGGCTTCCGCTACATCCTCGACGGCATGAACGCCGAGCGCATCCTGATCGCCTCGGAATGCATCGGCGACGCCCGCTTCTTCATCGACCGCGCCTCGGCCTACGCGCGGGAACGGTCGGTGTTCGGCCGCCCCATCGGCGCCAACCAGGCCATCCAGTTCCCCATCGCCCGCAACCACGTCGAGACCGAGGCGGCCGACCTGATGGTGCGCCGGGCGGCCGCCCTGTTCGACGCCGGCCGGCCCTGCGGCACCGAGGCGAACATGGCCAAGCTGCTGGCCTCGGAGGCGTCCTGGCGGGCCGCCGACACCTGCCTCCAGACCCACGGCGGCTTCGGCTTCGCCGAGGAGTACGACATCGAGCGCAAGTTCCGCGAAACCCGCCTCTACCAGGTGGCGCCGATCTCGACCAACCTCATCCTCTCCCACGTGGGCACGCACGTGCTCCGCATGCCGAAGTCGTTCTGAGCCATGGACCGCCCGTCCCCCTCACCCTCACCCTCCCCCTCCCTCTCCCCCGCCGCCGCCCCGCTGGACGGCGTCCTCGTGGTCGCCCTGGAACAGGCGGTGGCCGCCCCCTTCTGCACCTCGCGCCTGGCCGACGCCGGGGCGCGCGTCGTCAAGGTCGAACGGCCGGAGGGCGACTTCGCCCGCAACTACGACCACGTCGCCCACGGCGAGAGCGCCTATTTCGTGTGGCTCAACCGCGGCAAGGAGTCGGTCGTCCTCGACATCAAGGCGGCGGAGGACGCCGCCTTCCTGCACCGCGTGCTGGCGCGCGCCGACGTCTTCGTGCAGAATCTCGCTCCCGGCGCCGCCGCGCGCGCCGGCTTCGGGTCGGCGGAGCTGCGCGCGCGCCATCCGCGCCTGATCACCTGCGATATCAGCGGCTACGGCGAGGACGGACCCTACCGCGACATGAAGGCCTACGACCTGCTGGTGCAGAGCGAGACCGGGCTGGCCTCCATCACCGGGGCGCCGGAGGCGCCGGGGCGGGTCGGCGTGTCGGTGGCCGACATCGCCTGCGGCATGTACGCCCACGCCGCCATCCTCCAGGCGCTCTACGGGCGCGAGCGCACCGGCCGCGGGAGCGGCGTCGCCGTCTCGCTGTTCGACGCCGTCGCCGACTGGATGACCGTGCCGCTGCTGCACCAGGACTACGGCGGCAAGGCGCCGGAGCGGGTCGGCCTGAACCACCCGTCCATTGCCCCCTACGGCGCCTACCCGCTGGGCGACGGCAACCGGCTGGTCATCGCCGTCCAGAACGAGCGCGAATGGCGGACCTTCTGCGCCGAGGTGCTGGAGCGGCCGGATCTGGCGGCCGACCCGCGCTTCGCCTCCAACACGCTGCGCGTCGCCAACCGGGCGGCGCTGGACGCCGCCGTCGGCGCGGTCTTCGCCGGGCTCGACCGGGCGGCGGCGGCCGACCGGCTGCGCCGGGCGCGCATCGCCTTCGGCGCCCTCAACAGCGTGGCCGACCTGTCGGCCCACAGCCAGCTCCGCCGGATCGACGTCGACACGCCGACCGGGCCGGTGGCCACCGTCGCCCCGCCGCCGCGCTGGAGCGGCGGCACCTTCCAGCCGCGCCCGGTTCCCGCCATCGGCGAGCACAGCGCGGCCCTGCGCGAGGAGTTCGCCCCATGACGTTCGAGTCGCTGGCGGCGTGGATCGGCCGCACCGAGGAGCAGGAGGACGTCGCCGCCGCCGCGCCGCTGGCCGGTCTCGCCGCCACCCTCGACCACGACGACCCGCCCTGGCCCGCCGGGGAGGTGCCGCCGCTCGGCCACTGGCTCTATTTCCTGCCGCGGGCGCCGCAGCGCGCCATCGCCGGGGACGGGCACCCGCGGCGCGGCGGCTTCCTGCCGCCGGTTCCGCTGCCGCGCCGCATGTGGGCCGGCGGGCGGCTGGAGTTCCTGGCCCCGATCCGCACCGGCGAGGCGCTGCGCCGGCGCTCCACCATCACCGGGGTGGAGCACAAGAGCGGCCGGTCCGGCGACATGGTGTTCGTCGCGGTGCAGCACGAGATCGCGACCGCGGCCGGCCCCGTCCTGCGCGAGCGGCACGACATCGTTTACCGCGAGGCGCCCCGCCCCGGCGACGCGCCGGCCACGCCGGCGGCGGCCGAGCCCCCGCCGGCGGCCGTCTGGAGGCGCCCGGTGACCCCGGATCCGGTCCTGCTGTTCCGCTACTCCGCCCTGACCTTCAACGGCCACCGCATCCATTACGACCGCCCCTACTGCGCCGAGGCGGAGGGCTATCCCGGACTGGTCGTGCACGGGCCGCTCACCGCCACGCTGCTGGTCGACCTGTTCCTTCGCGAGAATCCGGGGGCGCGGGTGACCGGCTTCCGCTTCCGCGCGCGCCGGCCGCTGTTCGACGTGCACCCCTTCACCCTGTGCGGGGCGCCGCGGGACGGCGGCGCCGAGCTGTGGGCGCTCGACCATGAGGGCCAGATCGCCATGACCGCCGGGCTGGACGCCGAACGGGGGGAGCCGTGATGCGCCGGCTCGGCCTGCTCGATGCCCTGGCCGAGGCGGTGGAGCCGCGTGGGCGCACCGTCGTCGACGTGGGCTGCGGCGACGGCACGGTGGCGCGCCACCTGACCGGGCTGGGCGCGCGGGTGACCGGCATCGAGGTCAGCGACGACCAGCTCGCCCGCGCCCGCGCGGCCGCGCCGGCGGGCGACGAGAGCTACCGCGTCGGCACCGGCGAGGCCCTGCCGCTGGAGGACGCCTCGGCCGACGCCGTGGTCTATTCCAAGAGCTTCCACCATGTGCCGCCGGCCGCCATGGCGCCGGCGCTGGCCGAGGCGGCGCGGGTGCTGCGGCCCGGCGGGCGGCTGGTCGTCGTCGAGCCGATCGCCGAGGGGGCCTGTTTCGAGACCACGCGCCCCATCGAGGACGAGACGGCGGTGCGCGCCGCCGCGCTCGACCGGTTGCGCGCACCGCCGCCGGAGTTGGAGCCGGTGGAGGAGAGCGTCTTCCTCACCACCCAGCACCACCGCGACGCCGACCGGTTCCTCGCCCATGCGGTGGCGGTGGACCCGGCGCGGCGCGACCGGCTGCCCCTGGTCGAGGACACGGTGCGGCGCCTGTTCACCGCCAAGGGCCGTCCGGAGGACGGGGGGATGGCCTTCGACCAGCCCATGCGCCGCCTGGTCTTCCGGAGGCGGCCGTGAGCGCGGGCGTTGCGGGCGCCGCCCCCGCCCGCCGGCGGAGCTGGCTGTTCACCCCGGCCACCCGGCCGGACCGCTTCGCCCGCGCCGCCGAGACCGGCGCCGACGTGCTGATCATCGACCTGGAGGACGCCGTCGCCCCGGCCGACAAGGCGGTGGCGCGCAAGGCCGCGCTGGACTGGCTGGCGGCGCCCGGCGACGGCCGCACCGCCCGCGCGCTGCGCGTCAACGCGCCGACCACGGCCCACGGACTGGAGGATCTGCTGGCGCTGGTGCAGGGGGCGGCGCGGCCGGATCTCGTCGTCATCCCCAAGGCGGAGTCGCCCGACCTCGTCCGGCTGGTGGACGGGCTTCTGGTCGCGGCCGGCAAGCCGACGCCGCTGGTCGCCATGATCGAGACGGCGCGCGGGGTCGCCGCCGTGGAGGCCGTCGCCGCCGCCACGCCGCGCCTGTCCACCCTGTTCCTCGGGGCCGCCGACCTCGCCGCCGACCTCGGCGCCGAGGTTGCCTGGGAACCGCTGCTGCACGCCCGCTCCCGCGTCGTCGCCGCCGCCGCCGCGGCCGGGCTGGAGACCCTGGACTCGCCCTTCTTCACCCTCGCCGACGAGGCCGGGCTGCGCGCCGAGGTCGGGGCCGCCCGCCGCCTCGGCTTCACCGGCAAGGCCGCCATCCATCCCCGCCAGGTCGCCGTCATCAACGAGGCGCTGACGCCCGGCCCCGAGGCGGTGGCCGAGGCCCGGCGGATCCTGGCGGAGAACGCCAAGGGCGTCGGCGTGGTCGACGGCCGCATGGTCGACGAGGCGGTCGCCCGCAAGGCCCGCCGTCTCCTCGCCGCCGCCGGGGAGGCGGAGGGCTGAACTCAACTTTGGCCATTCGGGCGGGACAGCAGGCGACGTCGAAGAGGCGGTTGATAATGGGGGGCGGGCCTTCCCTGCCGTACGGGCGCAACGCGGACATGCCGGGAACCGGAAGGATCCTGAACGGGACATGTACGGCCGCGGAAGCGCCGCCGAACATCGACAGAGGCTTGATGTCATGCCGCGGCGCAGGGTCGCAGGCTGGTTTGGTTCCGCAGGCTGCCGGCCCCGAAGTGACCGTTGAGAACGGCCCGGGCAGAGTCGAGGCGGTGAGAGCGATGGCGATATCCGTCCAATGCCACCGGTTCTCGTCGCCGTGGTGACGGCGTACTTCGGCAAAGGGACGTCCATCGCCCACCATCGCATGAACCCGCGCATCGAGCGGGTCGGCGCCGAGGTCGGTGCATAGGAAGCCTTGGGGATAAGGCGCCCTCAACACCGCATACCAACACCCGGCTGTTCACCACCCCCTTCAGCACCCCGTTCGGCGTCGCCACCATGCCTTTCGATCAGGCACTCGACCATGTCGCCAACGCCCCGGTCCTCCGGGTCTACGTCCATCTCAGCCCCCCGATAGCCACAATCGAGCCCGCGGAAGATCGAGTGGAGCAACACAGCCATCCCACAACCAGAAACCCAATGGATGTGGACAGCGAAATCTCGTATGGGCATTATGCATCAGCCATAATCAATCAGAGCGAGCGCGGTCATGGCCGTGGATCCTGGCGGCACCGATCTACGGAACGACGGCGCGGAGCGTGTCGAACCTCGCTTGGACGATTTGCAGGCTGGCGGCCGTCAGCCGGAAAGCACCGCACCTCCCGAAGCCTCGGCGCGGGCCGAGCCGTCCGCACCGCAGAGGAACTCTCCATCGGCGGTGTCGGAATATCCGGAGATATTCATAGGCCTTGTCGGTCCAATTGGAACCGACCACGACGAAATCGTCCGGATCCTGACGGAAACGCTTCGCGACGTAAATTATAACGCCTTGTGTATTCGATTCAGCAAACTCCTTCATGACTATCCCAAGTACCGGCATCTGGCAGATCTGGTGAAGGAGGACGAGCGGTACAAAGCACATATGGAAGCGGGTACCGAGGTCAGAAATCTATTCGGCCAAGGGTCGGCGCTCGCTCAGCTTGCCGTATCGAAGATCTGGCGAGAGCGGGAGGAACTGCACGCCAAGGACGGCAGTGCAGGCGCCGATGGCCTCAGCAATATCCCGAGATCGCGCCAAGCCTACATTCTGAACTCCCTGAAGCATCCGGATGAGGCGATCTACCTGCGACGGGTATACGGGTCCAATTTCTATCTCATCGCCGTCCACACCCCCCGGGAGCACCGGATCCATACGACGGCCATGAGACTCGCCAAAAGCCACTTCCAGTCCGATCCGCAGATCTGGCGGTCGAAGGCGGAGGATCTTCTGACCACCGACGAGAAGGAGGATGGCGAGACGTTGGGGCAAAACGTTCGGGGCACCTACCCGGAGGCGGACTATTTCATCGTTGCGCGGACCAACAAGAGCATCCGGGAGAGCATCGAGCGTTTCGTGCGCCTGGCCTTCGGCAACCCGTTCGAATCTCCGACCATCGACGAGCTGTCGATGATGCATGCGAAGTCTTCGGCGATGCGTTCCGCCGACCTGTCGCGGCAGGTCGGGGCGGCCATTGTCGGGCACGACGGCCGGATTGTCGCCACTGGCTGCAACGAAGTCCCGAAGTTCGGAGGCGGACAGTATTGGGGATACGACAGCAACGACTGCCGCGACTTCCAGCTTCGGCAGGATCCAAACGCCATGCTGAAGGATGAAACGCTGGTCGAAGTCCTCGGACGCCTGATGGAATCCAAGTCCATCGATCCGAAAAGCAAGGACCTGATCAAGGAAATGATCGACGGCGTGATAAAGGAAGGGTCGGCCGGCATCTTCGAGGGATCGAGGGTTACCAACGTTATAGAGTTCGGCCGGATCATCCACGCGGAGATGGCGGCGGTCACGCAGGCAGCCCGCTTTGGTCTGGCAGTCCAGGACACGACGCTCTATTGCACGACCTTTCCCTGCCACATGTGTGCCCGCCACCTGATCGCGGCCGGGATTGCCAAAGCCGTCTACATCGAACCCTACCCCAAAAGCCTGGTCCGGGAACTGTACCCCGATTCCATCGTTGTGGACCCGGAGGCCGATCGCCCCGGATTTCTCGCATTCGTTCCTTTTGCGGGCGTCGCACCCCGACGGTTTGCTGAATTCTTCGAAAAGTTCAAGAGAAAAAATGGATCCGGCCAAGCATTTACTTGGGATAAGTCTAAAGCAGCGCCCCTAGGGTCAAGGCTAGTTTCCATCTATACAACTCAAGAAAACTATGCTATGAAAGATTTCAAGAAGAAGATCAACGACTGCAAGCTTGACAAAACTCCAGTGGAACCGAACCAGGACCAGAAAAATGCGCGAAGAACTCGAATGGCTGGAGAGGCAAGCCCGTTTGGCGCAACAGGAGATCGAGCAGCACCCGGAAATGCTGCGCCGGATCTATGAGGCCGACGTTCGAATGGCGCTGTCCGGTCGGGGCCATCCGGAGAGTGAACCGCACCATCTGTCCGAAGAGGCCTGCTGAAGCGCTGCGTTGGTATCAAGCGCCATAAGCAAAGGCTGTCTGTCCCGCACGTCATCCCTTGAACGTCTGTTTGACGAACGCCACGGAGACGAAGCCCTGCCACGTTGCGACGAACGTGAAATCAGCCATTCACGGAGCATTCGGGCAGGGTGTCCGGAACTGGCGGTTCACCATCAGGCGCCGCCCGGCCGCTGATCGTGGTCCGTACGGCCTTGCCGCGCGTTGCCCCATTCAGGCCCATATGCCTCATCCACCGAGCCGCCGTGCAGCGGTCCGCGTTCAACGTTGCTCCGCCGCAACGACCACCAGACCTTCCCTCCGTAGACCCGGACGTTCGCATTCCAGCCTCGCCGGATGCCAAACTCAGCCTGGCGTTGCTTCGCAAGCGGGCCGGCACTTCGGACGGATCGGTCTGCCGGACGGCAGAAGGCGTGGTTGGTCGACGGGTGATCGGCAGGACCTCGCAGATCGGCGCGGCCTCGTGAACGGCGCGGCGCTCGTCGATGAAGGGGATCACCGCTTGAACGGACGGTCGAGTTCCGCCTGAGCGAAATGCGCCAATGCCTTGCATCATGGATCTCGCTCACTTGGCGCGGTTCCTGGACCTTGTGCCCCACCACCTTGGCCTCTTCCCGTTCGTCCGTCGTCGGCCCGGGCCGCTTGTCCCAGTTGCGCTCGGCCTCGGCCCCGCAGCGTCTCCGCCCGTTTCGACCGCAAGAGCCGGAGTGCGGAGCGCCGCGCCTCCTGTCAGAGTGTCCGCCGGAAACCGGATACGGAGAGGAGAGGGCCATGGGCACTCCCGACAGGACGGCGCCGGCGCCGGCCGGAACGCCGACGGAGCTGGACCCGCGCTGGGCGCGCGTGCTGGCGCGCGACCGCACCGCCGACGGCGGATTTTATTACTCGGTCGGGACGACCGGGGTCTATTGCCGCCCGTCCTGCCCGTCGCGGGCCGCGAACCCGAAGAACGTCCGCTTCCACGCGACGGCCGCGGAGGCGGAAGCCGCGGGCTTCCGCCCCTGCCGGCGCTGCCGGCCGGATCTGGCGCCGGCCGGCCGGCACGCCGCCGCGGTGGTGGCGGCCTGCCGCCGCATCGCCGAGGCCGAGGAGGCGCCCGCCCTGGCCGAGCTGGCCGCGGCGGCCGGCCTCAGCCCCCATCATTTCCACCGCGTCTTCAAGGCGGCCACGGGCGTGACGCCCAGGGCCTACGCCGCGGCGCACCGGACGAGGACGGTCCATGAGCGGCTGGCCGCGGGCGGCAGCGTCACCGAGGCCATCTACGACGCCGGCTTCTCGTCGAGCGGCCGCTTCTACGAGGCCGCCGGCGCCATGCTCGGCATGACGCCCGGCGCCTACCGCGCCGGCGGCGCCGACGCCGTGATCCGCTTCGCCGTCGGCCAATGCTCGCTGGGCGCGATCCTGGTGGCCAGCAGCGAGGCAGGCGTGTGCGCCATCCTGCTGGGCGACGATCCGGAGGCGCTGCTGCGCGACCTCCAGGACCGCTTTCCGCGTGCCCGGCTGATCGGGGGCGACGGCGCGTTCGAGGCGCTGGTGGCCACGGTGATCGGCTTCGTCGAGGCCCCCGCCCTCGGCCTCGACCTGCCGCTGGACGTGCGGGGCACCGCCTTCCAGCGGCGCGTGTGGCAGGCCCTGCGCGCCGTCCCCGCCGGGACCACGGTCAGCTACGCCGAGATCGCCCGGCGCATCGGCGCACCGGCGGCGGTCCGGGCGGTGGCCGGGGCCTGCGCGGCCAACCCGCTGGCGGTGGCCATCCCCTGCCACCGGGTCGTCCGCAACGACGGCGCGCTGTCCGGCTACCGCTGGGGCATCGCGCGCAAGCGCGCCCTCCTCGACCGCGAGGCGCCGCCGGCCTGAGCGCGGGCGGCGGCGCGGTGTTCCCGGCCTTGCGCGACACCGAAGGCGCCGTGACGGCTTGCGCCGGCGAGTTCCTGTGCCCGCCATGCGGCAAACAGGCGTCCATTGCCATCGGAAAGCCATGTCCCGGCATCGCAGGGATTATGCCTACTCGGATATGAATCCTGGGCCACGGGGAGGATTCACCAGGAACTACCTCCGGCCCTCTCTTCATTTTTCTTCGGCAACCAATATTACACATCGAAAATTCTTCTCAATATCTTGCGGCGCCTCCTGTATGCCGTGCAAATCCACAAACGAGGCGCCCTCGCTCATCCCGGAGAGGCGCGAACACTACTTCCTCGTTGACGTGTACCTGATCGATCGGTATGGTCGCCGGAAATCGACTTCAGCGTTCAGTTTTCGGGTGGCAGCCACCGCATGCGTGATTTCTCCAAGCCGACAATGGATTTTAATGGAAAATCCATTCTCATTACAGGTGGCACGGGGTCATTCGGAAAGGCCTTCGTCAAAAAGGTCTTGGAGAATTACAAGCCGCGCCGGCTGGTTGTTTTCTCTCGTGATGAACTCAAGCAGTTCGAGATGGAGCGGCGCTTTCCCCTCTCCAAGCATCCCTGCCTGCGTTACTTCATTGGGGATGTGCGCGACCGCAGCCGGCTGAGGACGGCGATGCAGGGGATCGATTGCGTGGTCCACGCCGCGGCGATGAAGCAGGTGCCGACGGCGGAGTACAACCCGTTCGAATGCATCCACACCAACGTCATCGGCGCGGAAAATGTGGTCCAGGCCGCCATGGAGGCCGGGGTCCACAAGGTGCTGGCGCTGTCCACCGACAAGGCGGCCAACCCGATCAACCTGTACGGCGCCAGCAAGCTGGCGTCGGACAAGATCTTCGTGGCGGCCAACAACATCTCCGGGATGAACGGCACCCGTTACGCCGTCGTGCGCTACGGCAACGTCATGGGATCGCGCGGCAGCGTGGTGGAGTTGTTCGACGCGCTCCTTCGTGAAGGCGCGACGGAGCTTCCGATCACGGACCCGCAGATGACGCGCTTCTGGATCACACTGGACCAGGGCGTGAGCTTCGTCCTTTCGTCGCTGAGCATGATGCAGGGCGGCGAACTGTTCGTTCCGAAGATCGCCAGCATGCGCATCACCGACCTGGCCCGGGCGATGGCGCCGAACACGGCGCAACGGACGATCGGGATCCGGCCCGGCGAGAAGCTGCACGAAGTCCTGATCTCCGAGGACGACGCGCGCCTGACGCTGGAACTGGACGACCGCTACATCGTCCAGCCGGCCTTCCCCTTCTGGCGCGAGGAACCCTACACCCTCAACGGGGCGGGGCGACCGCCGCCCGGATTCTCCTACACCAGCGACCGGAACAACGAGTGGCTGTCCGACAGCCAGCTGAGGGCGATGCTCGACGCCAGTGTCGCGGGTGAAGGCTGACAGGCGCGATGCCGACGGCCTCTCCGCCTCGGTCCCCGTCCAGCGCCCGGAGCCCTGCGCTCCACGTCCGAAGAGTCCTTCCATGAAGATTGTCACCGTTCTCGGGACCCGCCCGGAAATCATCCGCTTGTCCGAAATCCTGCCGAAGATCGACCGGCATGCGGACCACGTGGTCGTTCACACCGGGCAGAACAATTCGCAGACGCTTTCCGACGTGTTCTTCTCGGAGCTGAACCTGCGTCCGCCCGATCATCATCTGGGTGTGCAGGCGGAAGACTTCGCACGGCAGATCGGCAAGATAATGGTGGGATGCCACGACGTGTTCGTGGCCGAGAAGCCGGATCGCCTGCTGGTCCTCGGCGACACCAACTCCGCCTTCTGCGCCGTCGTGGCCAAGCGGCTCGGCATCCCGGTCTTCCACATGGAGGCGGGCAACCGCAGCTACGACCCCCGCATCCCCGAAGAGGTCAACCGGCGGATCGTCGACCACGTCACCGACATCTTCCTGCCCTACACGGAACGCAGCCGGCAGAACCTGCTGCGGGAAGGCATCGCCTCCGACCGCATCTTCGTGACGGGCAACCCCATCCACGAGGTCATGGCGGCGAACATGGACGCCATCGACCGCTCATCCATCCTGGGCGATCTGGGCCTGGCGCCGGACGGCTATCTCCTCGTCACGCTCCATCGCGCGGAGAACGTCGACATCCCCGAGCGGCTCGCCGTCTTTCTTGAAGCCTTCGACCTCCTGGCGGAACGGCACGGCTGCCCGGTGATCGTCAGCACCCATCCGCGCACCCGCCACCGTCTGTCGGGGCAGGAGGCCGGGCGGGACGCCCGCGTGCGCTACCTGGATCCCTTCGGTTTCCTCGACTTCGTCAAGCTGGAGAAGAACGCGCGCTGCCTGCTGTCGGACAGCGGCACCGTGCAGGAGGAGGGCGCCATCCTCGGGGTTCCCACCGTCACCCTGCGGGACGTGACGGAACGGCCGGAAACCCTGGAATGCGGGGCGAACCTTCTGACGGGCTGCGACGCAGGCGCCATCGCGGCGGCGGTGACCCGGGCCATGGAATGCCGGGGACGGTGGCGGGCTCCCCCCGAATACCTTGCAACGGGGGTGAGCGATACCGTCGTCAACCTGATGATGTCCTACCACCACGGCCTGGG
This sequence comes from Pseudomonadota bacterium, assembly GCA_023416455.1. GTDB lineage: Bacteria > Pseudomonadota > Alphaproteobacteria > Azospirillales > Azospirillaceae > Azospirillum. The sequence continues at coordinate 14,433 of JAEZHQ010000358.1, forward strand.
CCGCTGACACCCAACATCGTGAAGGGCACGACGAATGAAGATCCTGGTTCTCGGCGGGTCCGGCATGCTGGGCCACCAGCTCGTCCGCGAGCTGGCGCCCTCCTTCGAGACCGTGTTCACCCTGCGCGGCGAGGCGCGCGCGCTGATGCCGGCGGTCCCGCGGGCGCGCGCGGTCGACGGCCCGGACGCCCTCGACCTCGGCTGGCTTGAGCGCCTGCTCGACGCCGAGCGCCCCGATGCGGTTCTGAACGCCGTCGGCGTCATCAAGCAGGTGCTCGACGACCGCGCCCGCGCCCAGGTCATCGCCGTCAACGCCCTGTTCCCCCATCAGCTCCAGGAACTTTGCCGCGGCCGCGGCATCCGCCTCGTCCATTACAGCACGGACTGCGTGTTCTCCGGTTCCGCCGAGGGGCAGCGGGGGCCGCTCGGCTACCGCGAGACCGATCCCACCGATCCGCAGGATCTCTACGGCCTCAGCAAACGGCTGGGGGAGCCCAGCGGCGACAACTGCCTGGTGCTGCGGACCTCCATCATCGGACCCGAACTGCGCGGTGGCCACAGCCTGCTCGAATGGTTCCTCGCCCAGACGGGGTCGGTTCGGGGCTTCACCGGCGCCCTCTACTCGGGGCTGACGACGCCGGAACTGGCGCGCCTGACCGGCACGCTGCTGCGGACGGCCCCGGACATCCACGGGCTCTGGCACGTCGCCGCCGATCCCATCAGCAAGCACGACCTGCTTCGGATGATCGGGGAGATCTACGGCTCGCCCACCACCGTCATCCCCGACGACCACTTCCGTTGCGACCGCCGCCTCGACGGCAGCCGGTTCGCCGAGGCGACGGGGTGGCGCGCACCACCCTGGAGGGAGATGGTCACGGCCATGCGGGATGTCGGCCGCTGATGGCACCCTGAAGCCCTTTCTTCTTCCCCCTCCCCCATCGAACCGCGGACCGAGAGTCCCTGGCCCCCCGAGGAGGATTTCTTGCCGACCGGACCGGACATCGACTTCGGCCACCTCGACGGGTTCGACGGCACGATGGTCAGCGGCTGGGCCTTCAGGGGCGGCGCAGGCTTCTGCAACGTCGACATATGGCTTGACGGCCAACTCGTCGGCACGGTTCCGGCGGATCAGTACAGGGCGGATCTGGAGGCGGCCGGCATGGCGGCGGGATGCTGCGCCTTCCTGTTCCAGCTTCCCACCACCGCCCTGACCGGCAGCCCCCAGACTTTGTCAGTTCGCCTGGCGGACGGCGGCCCGGAACTCAGGGGCTCCCCCGTGGAGATCATCGGGGCCGGCGGGGCGGCCCTCCCCGCTTCCCCCGACGACCGGCCTTTGCTCATCCCCGACCTGAGACACCGTGCGGTGCCGCACACGCCCATCGCCAATGGGCCGAATCTCCTGGCACCCGGCATCTGGATCGAGGCGGTGGAGGGTACGGCCGGGGCGGGTGTCTATGCTTGCGGGATCTTCGAGGGCTTCCGCTTCTCCAGGCTGGGGGACGCCCTGCCGGGCATCCGGCTTCGGGTGCCGATCGCGGACAGCCACCTGCGCCTGTTCCAGGAACTTCCCCCCCTCCGCTGCCTCATCGCCGGACCCCTGACGCTGTCCTTCGCCCTGCTGCGGCAGGAGTCCGACGCTTCCCGCGTGATCAGGCTGTCGGTCGGCTTTGTCGAGGGCGAGCGGTTCACCGCGGTCTGGACGCACACCCTGAGGCGGATGGTGACGGGGCTTCAGGAGCACGACGTCCGGCTCGACCCGGAACCGTTCAACCAGGTGATGCAGCAAAGCCGGGACGGCCGGGCCAAGGCCGTGCTCGCCCTGGACTTCCATGGCGGCGTCGATGCGGTCGTCTCGCCCCTGCACGTCGCCTTCGGGGACGCGCGGCAGGATCCCGCAGACGAGCCGCTGCGCGATTTCGAGGATCCGGCCCTGCGCGAGCAGTGGCGGGACATCGCGGAGGCCATGTCCCGCCCGCCGGCATCGCCCGTCACCGGGGAGTGGGCGTGCCGGGACATCCTGAACGTCGCCGAAATCGTGGTTCCCGTCTTCAACGCCCCGACGGCGGTGGCGGAGTGCCTCTCGGCGCTCCGCGAGCACACCACCGTGCCCCACCTGCTGACCCTGGTCGATGACGGGTCCTTTTCGGAGACGGCCGCGCTCCTCGACCGTGCCGCCTTGGCCAGCCCCTGGTGCCGCGTCCTGCACGCGGCGTGCACCGAGGGGCGCACGGTGGCGGTCAACCGCGCCGTCACGTCCTCGGCGGGAGAGGTGGTGGTGATCCTCGACTCCGACACGGTCGTCACGCCCGGCTGGCTGGACGGGCTGCTGGAATGCCTGAAGGCAAGCCCGGACACGATGATGGCGGGGCCGATGTCGAACGCGGCGGGCTGGCAGTCGCTGCCGCGGGCGAAGGAAGGCGCCGGCTGGGCGATCAACCGCCTGAAGCGGGGCGAGACTCCCCGGGACCGCGCCCGGCTGCTCCGGGCCGTGTCGAGCCGGGCCTTTCCGGAGGTGCCCCTCCTCGACGGATTCTGCCTGGCCATCCGGCGTCCGCTGTTCGACGCGATCGGGCTGTTCGACGAGCTGGGCTTTCCCGAGGGCCTTGGCGAGGAGCGTGATTTCTGCCTGCGCGCGGCCGATGCGGACTTCCGGATGCGGGTGGCCGACCATGTCTACGTCCACCGCCGCACGCCCCGGGGCCTCGCGGAGGAACAGCGGGCGGCCCTCCAGGCGCGCGCCGACGGCCTCCTCAACGCCCGCTACGGCCAGGCCCGGCTGACCCGGCTGGACGAGGCCATGGCCCGCTGCACGGCGCTGGCGGAGCTGCGCCGCCGCTTCACCGCGGCACTGAGCACCGACGGCGTGGCGGCGTGATGATCGGGAACATCCTCTACGTCCTGCCGACCGGCGGCTATTCGGGCGGGGCCAACTCCATCGTCCAGGAGGTCGGCGGATTCCTCCGCATGGGCCTGAACGCGGCGATCGCGGTGGACGCCGGAAACCACGCGGGCCTGGCGTCGGCCTACGCCTCCCTGCCGGCCGTCCTCTCCACCATGAAGCCGTACGGGTCGCCCGCCATCCTGCGCGACCTGCTCGCCGGAGCGGACGTCGCCGTGGCCACCGTGGCGACCTCCGTGCCGTCGCTGGTCAAGGCTTGGCGGGTCCTGCCGGACGGCCGCAGGCCCAGGCTCTTCTACTACATCCAGGACTACGAGCCCCTCTTCTTCGCGCCGGGCTCAGGGGAATGGACGGCGGCCCACCAGTCCTACGAGCAGGGGCCGGATCTCCGGGGCATGGCGAAGACGGACTGGCTCTGCCGGGTGGTGCAGGCCCGCCACGGCATGACCGTGGCGCGGGTCAAGGCGAGCATCGACCACGACGTGTTCTTCCCGCTCCTGCACGGGCGGGGACCGGACCGCCCGTCGATCGCCGCCATGATCCGCCCGCACACCCCGCGCCGCGCGCCCCGGCGGACCTGCCGGGTCCTCAACCGGCTGGCGCAGGCGCTGGGCGAGCGCGTGTCGATCACAACCTTCGGCTGCGAGGCGGACGAGCTGCGCCGGCACGGCCTGGCCCTGGCGCCCTCCATCGCGCATCACGGACGGCTGACGCGCGAGCAGGTGGCCCACGTCCTTCGTCAAACCGACCTCTTCCTCGACCTCTCCGACTATCAGGCCTTCGGCCGGACCGGGCTGGAGGCCATGGCCTGCGGCGCGGTCAGCCTGATGCCCCTGCTCGGCGGGGCCGGCGAGTTCGTGATCCACGGCGAGAACGGCTTCCTCGTGGACGTGCGCGAGGAGCCGGAGATCCTGCGGACGGTGCAGCGCTTCGTGGATCTGCCGGGGAGCACCCGCCAGGCGATGCGGATGGCGGCCATCCGCACGGCCGCCGACCACACGGTGCAGAAGGCCTGCGTCTCGATTCTCGAGGTGTTCCTGAGCGGGTAGCCGGCCCGTCGTTTCCGAATCCAAGGACCAAAGCAGCGGAGAGCAGGATGGACAACAGCGCATCGATCACCAACGTCCCGCCCATGCTGGTCGTGACCCGCCACGGGTGCGGCATCCAGGACGAACGCTGGCTGGAGCATCGCCAGCTCCTGCTCGCGGCGGTCACGGTGCCGGCGCTCCTGGCGCAGACCGACCAGAACTTCACCTGGCTGATCGTCGTCGACCCCGACATGCCGGCGCGTGCCCGCGCCCGGCTGGACGCGATCGTGGAGCCGTTCGGCGACAAGGTCGTCCTCTCCCCGACCGGTGCGCTCAACAACCAGCGCGTCCTGCTGTCGGGCAAGGAGCTTGGCTTGGTGCGCGACGGCTACAGCCTGACCGGCCGGACCGACGACGACGACGCCTGGCATCCCGAGACGGTGGCGGTCATCCGCGAGACCGCGGGACGCTGGCTGGCCCGGGCCGAGCGCAGCGACGCGCTGCTGATGACCTTCCAGCTCGGCTACGAGTGGCTGATGCACGATCTCGTCGACGTCCATGCGAGCAAGCTGAAGGGGCGGACCATCGCCCTGAAATCCGTCATCCATCCCTTCCGGATGAACTTCCAGGGCGACAGCGTCTTCGTGATCAGCAAGGACGGCACCGACCTCACCTGCAATTCCGCTCCCCACGGCAAGATGGGAGTCTACTTCGAGGAGCGTGGTAAGGACGTCGAGTATCTTCTTCCCGACAAGCCCATGTGGCTCTACACCCGGCACAAGCAAGTCGCCACCAATCTTCTGCATGGCCCCCTGGTGGATGCCGGGCTGAGCGTCGACGAGATCTGCACCATGTTCAATCTCGATACGGACAAGGTCAAGGAATACATAAGATGTTCCGATCAGTATGACTATGTTGCCGACCGGAACGTGTTCAAGCAGCGCAACGAGACGCAAGCCGAGCTGAAGACGGTCGAGCGGACGATCCGGAGCGGCCAGGGAACGCCGGAGCTTGTGGCCAGGGCGGAGGAACTCCGGCGCGAGTTGGACCGGCTGAAGCGCAACATCGTCAGCCCGGCCTGAGCCGGCGGCGCAGCGGCGCGCCCCCGGCCTCATCGCCCCAGGGAGCCCATGGGACACCCTACGTTCAAGGACGGCCGGGGCGGGGGGGCAACGGGCTCCGCCGGACGGCACGCGGACACGGACGCGCAAGGAAACGGAATGGACAACAGCGCACCGACCAACAACGTCCCGCCCATGCTGGTCATCACCCGCCACGGGTGCGGCATCCAGGACGAACGCTGGCTGGAGCATCGCCAGCTCCTGCTCGCGGCGGTCACGGCGCCGGCGCTCCTGGCGCAGACCGACCAGAACTTCACCTGGTTGATCGTCGTCGATCCCGACATGCCGGCGCGCGCCCGCGCCCGCCTGGAGGAGATCGTGGAGCCGTTCGGCGACAAGGCCGTCCTCTCGCCGACCGGCGATTTCACCAACCGGCGCGTCCTGCTGTCGGGCAAGGAACTCGGCATGGCGCGCGACGGCTACAGCCTGTCCGGCCGGACCGACGACGACGACGCCTGGCATCCCGAGACGGTGGCGATCATCCGCAAGACCGCGGGACGCTGGCTGGCCCGGGCCGAGCGCAGCGACGCGCTGCTGATGACCTTCCAGCTCGGCTACGAGTGGCTGATGCACGATCTCGTCGACATCCGGCGGAGCAAGCTCAAGGGGCGGACCATCGAACTGAAATCGATCATCCATCCCTTCCGGATGAACTTCCAGGGCGACAGCGTCTTCGTGATCAGCAGGGACGGCACCGACCTCACCTGCCGTTCCGCCCCGCACGGCAAGATGGGAGTTCACTTCGAGGAACTCGGAAAGGACATCGAGTATCTTCTCCCCGACAAGCCCATGTGGCTTTACACCCGCCACAAGCAGGTCGCCACCAATTTTCTGCATGGCCCCTTGGTGGATGCCGGGCTGACCGTCGACGAAATCTGCACCATGTTCAATCTCGATACGGTCAAGATCAAGGAATACATAAAATCTTCTGATCAATTCGAGTATCTTCTCGACAGGGACATGTTCAAGCAGCGCGATGAGAGGCAGGCCGCGCTTGAGGAGGTCGAGCGGACGATCCGGAGCGGCCAGGGGACGCCGGAGCTTGCGGCCAGGGCGGACGACCTCAGGAGCGAACTCGACCGGCTGAAACGCAACCTCGTCGGCCCTATTTGACACGGCCGGGCCATGGACGCCTTCACCATTGACCGGCCCGCGGGACGAAGCCGAGCCTTGGTGCCTATGGCTGCACCATGGGCTGCCGGTTTTCGACCGAAGGCGTCTGAGGACCCCGCCAAACGCCTTCGGTACGAGGCGGCGTTGCGACGGCGGCGGCACGGGACGCGCGATGCGGCGGTCCCGGCCAGGGCGGAACGCGATCCGCCGCAAACTCGCCTCCCGATGTCCATCGAGATGACGGCAACGACATGAACTACCTCTTTGTTCAGCACGCCTTTCCCGGTTCCGACGGGCATGTGGCGAGCCATCTGGCAGGGCTGCCGGAAAACAGGGTGATGGTGGTCGCCCAATCCGTCGCCGGCGGGGTCTCCCGCGTCGAAACCGCGACTTACGAAGCGGCCCGGCCCAACGGTCCCGCAAGTCATCCCGACCTCGCCGGGCTGGAACGGGGCGTCCTCCGGGGCCGTGCCGTGCTGGCGGCCTGCCTGCGCCTCAAGGCCCAAGGGTTCCGGCCGGACATCATGGTCGGCCACAACGACCGGGGCGAGACGCTCTACCTGAAGACCATCTGGCCCGGCGTGCCGCTGCTTGCCGGTTTCGCCTCCGCCCACGGGGCCGAGGGCACCGGCACCGGCACCGGCCACGATCCCGAACCGCCGGCGACCGCCCCGCCCGCCCTTCCGCTCAGGAACGCCCTGACCCTCATCGGCGCCGAGGCGGCCGATTGGGGGCACACCCCGACCCGCTGGCAGCATGCCCTGCATCCCCCGCACGTCCAGGCCAAGCTCAGCGTCATCCACGAGGGCGTGGACAGCCGGACCGCATGCCCCGATCCGGCGGCCTGGCTGCGGATCGACCGGCTGGCGAAGCCGCTGACCCGGGACGACGAGGTCATCACCTGCGTCGCCCACGACCACGGGTCCCAGCGCGGCTTCCAACATGTCCTCAGCGCCCTGCCCGGGATCCTGCGCCGCCGCTCCCGGGCGCAGGTTCTGATCGTCGTCGGCGATGCGGCCGGCCACGAACCGCCGACGCCGGCCGGCGCGACCGTCCGGCGCATGCTGGAGGTGGCCGGCGCGGACCTGGACCCGCGGCGCGTCCATGTCCTCGGCAAGGTGCCGCACCGGACCTTCCTCAACATCCTGCAAATCTCCTCGGTCCACCTCCACGCGGGCGATCCCCTCGTGGCGTCCCGCTCGTGCCTGGAGGCGATGGCGGCGGGCTGCCTGGTGGTGGGGTCGGACACCGTCCCCGTCCGCGAGGTGATCCGCGACGGCGAGAACGGCCTGCTGGTCGATGTCCTCGACGCGCGCGCCCTGTACGGGCGCATCGACGCGGTGCTCGACCATCCCGACCGGATGGCCGGGCTGCGCGCGGCGGCGCGGCGGACCGTGCTCCAGTCCTACGACCTGCACACGGTCACCCTGCCCGCCCATCTGAAGCTGATGGAGGGAGTCGTTTCTCGGTTCTCCGGCGCCCTGCCCAAGGCGCAGCCGACCCTGACGGCGTGGAACATGCCCATGCGGCGATCCACCCTCCGGTCAGGGGGTGCCGAGCCCGCACCGCCATCACCGCCGGTGACCGATCGCGGCGACCGGCCGGCTGCCGGATTCACCCCTCGGCCGGCCGTCAAAAGCCGCGAGTGCGTCGAACGGACGAACCAGGAAGCGCAAAATCTCATAAAGAAAAGACGCTACAATCGCGCTCGCGATCTCCTTCTCACAATGGAGAAGAAGGACATCAAGAGCTACAGGATGTTATTCAATTGCAATTCGGCGACGGGGAATTTTCGAGATAATTTTGATTTATACAATGATCTTCTCAATAACGCAGATGACGCCATCAATGACCTGACGGTTCTGCGCCACTATATCGTGTCGGCGTTGAATCTGGGCATGCGCGACGTCGTCCAGGGCATTCTCGAAGGCATGACCGAAAAGACGGCGGATGCCCGGATCGTCGAATGGCTGGCCAGGCTGTCCCCGGCGGTGTGCCAAATCAACGGTCCCCTCTACGATGCCATCGTCCGGCGCTCGATGGAGCTTTCCGACCGCCTTGCGGCGAGAAACTTCAACCCTTTCCTCCGGATGGCCCATGACCTCGCCGGAATGGGACGCTGGCAGGATTACGAGGAGATGGACCGGATCCTGCGCCGGGAAGCGACCAGCGACGACCAGATGGACCGGATCGACCTGTTGTCCGGGCAGGTGGCCTTTCTCAACCGCCGCTTCGACGAGCAGGTCCGCTCCCTGAACAGGATCCTGACACGGCAGTCTCTGGAGAGCGTCCACCTGACGGACACCGGCAGCCCCGTGTCGGTGGCCAACATGGCGGCCCGCGGACCGGAGCGCTGCGACGAAGGCCCCCTGGTTTCCGTCCTCATGACCGCCTACAACCGCGAAGGCGTCATCGGGCACGCCCTGCGCTCCCTTCTCGGTCAAACCCACCGGAACCTGGAAATCATCGTCATCGACGACGCCAGTCGCGACGGCACCGCCCGTGTGGTCGCGGCGCTCGCCGGGGAGGATCGCCGGATTTCCTGCATCGGGCTTGCGGAAAACCGGGGAACCTACATCGCCAAGAACATCGGCCTTGCCGCCGCGAAAGGCGAGTTCGTGGTGAGCCAGGACTCCGACGACTGGGCGCATCCGGAAAAGATCGCCTCCCTTGCCGCGGTGCTCATGGCCGACCCGGGCCGGGTCGGCGCCATGGTCCAGCATGTGCGATGCTCCCCCGACCGCGGCTTTCGCGCGCTCGGCGGATACATCCGCCCGGACGCATCGTCCCTGATGTTCCGGCGCGAACCGGTTCTCGAACGCATCGGCTATTACGACTCGGTCCGGGCCGGGGCGGACGCCGAGTTCCAACTGCGGATGGAAAAGGCGTTCGGACCGGACAGCCTCGCGCTCCTGCCGAAACTGCTGTCGATCGTCGACTGGTCCACGGGCTCGCTCTCCGGAGGGGGGGATTTCCTCATCGACGACGATTTAGGCCTGCTGACCCCCGCGCGCAGCGCCTACAAGCGCGCCTTCCTCCAGTGGCACGAGAGCGAGGAGCGGCACTGGCTTCCCTTCCCCCTCCAGGAACGTCCCTTCCCCGTCGAGGACGCGATGCGGCGCTGATCCCGGACGTCCCTGCGCGAAGGAGGCCATCGCCTGAAGCGGACGGCGTGGAACCGCAATCGGCATGAAGCGTGACTCCGCCCGCCGGACAAAGGCCAGGAGTGTCGTGCGTCCATCCCGGGCCGCACGACGCTCCTGGCGACGCGGCTTGCCATCCCGCTGCCTTGCGGGTCCGGCGATCAGGCGTCCTCCGCCTCGCCGGCCGAACCGACGCCGCCGGCGACCGCCTTGAAGGTGTCGTAAAGGCGCTTGCGGACGTTCGGGTCCTGGATGCCGTAATAGGCCCGGACCAGCTCCAGCGTCTCACGCCGGGCCATGACGCCCGATTCGGTGCTGGGGGCGGTCGTCGGCATGGCGCCGACCGGTCCCCGTTCGGCGAGCAGCTCGGAGGGCATGTCGTCGAAGAAGAAGGACACCGGCACGTCCAGGACCTGGGCGAACTGCCAGAGCCGTGAGGCGGACACGCGGTTCGCCCCCCGCTCATACTTCTGGATCTGCTGAAAAGTCAGGCCGACGGCCTCGCCCAGCGTCGTCTGGCTCATCCCGCGCAGCGTGCGCCGCAGCCGGATGCGCGAGCCGACATGGACGTCGATGGCGTCCGGCCCACTGTCGCCTTCCTCCATATCCACCCGGAGCGCTTCTCCCTTCGCCCTGCGTCCCATATTCACCCTCTCCACCTGATTGCACCTTGGCGATACCATGGCGAAGGGCATGATCCAACCGTCAAATGAGTATTCTTGTATGTATCCGCTCACGGGCGGGCCATGCACGCCCGGACGCCGTCAGACGCCGTCGGACGCCGTCGCACGCCGTCACGGCCCGGAACCGGGAGAGCCTTCCCCGCCCGCGCCGCCGGACGCGAGCGCCGCCAGCAGCGCGGCGGTGGTGGTGACCCGGCAGAACTCGAAGCCCAGTGTGGCGACGTGGACGGCGTGGACGGTGCCGGCGGGGATGGTCCCGCCCGCGCCGTCGGGCAGGTCGAAGCAGTCGCAGGCATCGGCGACCAGGACCATGCGCCAGCCCAGGTTGGCCCCGGTGCGGATGGTGGTGGACACGCACATGTCGGTGGAGATGCCGAAGACGATCGCGGTGGCGACGCCGAGCCGGCGCAGCCGCAGGTCGAGGTCGGTCCCGATGAAGGCGGAGTTCACGCTCTTGGACAGGACGGCCTCGCCGGGCAGCGGCTCGAAGCCGGGCCGGAAGTCGTTCCCCGGCTGGCCCGGCCGCAGGGTCGAGCCGGGCTCCACCGAATCGTGGCGGACGTGGATCAGCGGCCGGCCCTGGCGCCGCCACGCCGCCAGCAGCGCCCGCCCGTTGGCGTCGAAGTCCGCGTTCCAGCGGCGGGGCCAGGAGGGATCGTCGAAGGCCCTCTGGACGTCGATGGGCAGCAGGGCGGCGCGGGCGAGATCGAGGGTCATGGTGAAGCCTTCCATGGGGCGGTTCGTCACCGCCCATCATGCCCGTTTCCCCGGCCGGCCGCTGCCGGCACGTTGCCGGAACGGCCGGCGTTCCGCCGGTCGCCCAGGCGCGCTTCCGGGGCGATCGGCCTGATCCTTCGGCAGACCCCGGGGAGCGGCGGCGCCATCCTTACCTCCCGGGGGTCGCCGGCCCCGAGTCGCGGTCCCGGGTCGCGGCGCCGGGGCCGGGCCGGCGGGCCGCACCGGTCATCCTTACCTCTCGGGGGGGGCGTGGATAGGGGCTGCCGCGGGTGGGCGGCCGGTCCGGCGGCCCGATTCCTTACCTCTCGGGGGCGCAGCGGGCATCCGGGCGGCGGTCCGGGGAGTCCACGGCCGTGAACGGGTCGGCAATCCTTACGCCCTGGGGGCGCGGCACAGGCCGGAAGCTCCCCCCGGGAGGTAAGGATCGGTGCCGGGGACCGGAACGGCCGCGGCGGGCTGCCGTTGGCCTCCCCCAGGATGTAAGGATAAGGCGCGGCCCGG
>JAEZHQ010000504.1 GCA_023416455.1 Pseudomonadota bacterium
CGATGCTGGCCGGCTCCATCGCCATGCTCGTCTGGATGTTCTGGGAATGGCGGGAGAACGGCCATCCGACCTTCTCCGGCGTGCTGGTGGGGGCGGTGGCGGGCCTTGCCACCATCACCCCCGCCTCGGGGTATGTCGAACCGATGGCCGCGCTTCTCATCGGAGCCCTCGGCGCCACCGCCTGCTATCACGCCAAGCATGTCCAGAAGCGGCTGAACATCGACGACACGCTTGAAGTCTGGCGGGCGCATGGCGTCGGCGGCATGACCGGCGCGTTGCTGATCGGCATTCTCGCCAGCCCGCACATCAACAAGGTGTCGGCGGGCTTCCATCAGTTCGGCATCCAGCTTCTCGCCATCGTGATCGTCGCCGCCTATGCCTGCCTCATCACCTACGCCATCCTGAAGGTGCTGGATGCCATGGCTGTGCTCCGGGTGCCGGAGGCGATCCAGCAGGAAGGTCTCGACACCGCCCTGTATGGCGAACGCGCCTTCAACTTGTGGAACATGGATCGCGGAAGCCCGAAGTGACTTTTGTTTCACAGGTGCCACTCCCATGGATGTGACTCTCGCGATCTTCGTCCTTGTCTACGTCTCCATGGGCGTGGGCCACCTGCCGGACTTTCGGCTCGACAGGACCGGCGCGGCGCTGGTCGGCGCGATGCTGCTGATCGTGCTCGGCAGCATCACGCCGGCGGCGGCGTGGGGGTCGATCGACTACAACGCGATCGGCCTGCTGTTCGGCCTCATGGTGATCGCCTCATCCTTCGGGGCCGCCGGATTCTACGACTGGGTGGCACAGGTCACCGGTGCCGCACGGGTCGGTCCATCGGCGCTGCTCGCCATCCTGATCGTGGTTTCGGGCGTGTTGTCGGCACTCCTCACCAACGACGTGGTGGCCGTCGCCATGACGCCCGTCCTCACACGGGTCTGCCTTGCGCGGAGGCTCAACCCCGTCCCGTTCCTGCTGGGCCTCTGCTTCGCGGCCAAAGTGGGATCGGTGGCGACGATCATCGGCAGCCCGAAGAACATGATCGCCGCCGAAACGCTGGGCCTGTCCTTCACCGGCTTCATGGCGGTGGCCGCGATTCCGGCGCTCGCCGGCCTGCCGGTCGTCTGGCTTGTGCTGGTTGCCCTCTATCGCCGCCGCTGGGCGCTCGCCTCCACGCCGATGCAAGCCGCCACAAAGGCCGTTGCGGATTCCACGCAGGTCGAGACCGCGCCGGCCGCGCTCGATCCAGGGGAGACGGCAAAGGCGGTCATCGTCACCGCCGCGGTCATCATCGCTTTCGTGGTGACGGACTGGTCGCACATGACGATCGCGCTGTGCGGCGCCAGCGTTATCCTGGTGAGCCGCCGCTTCGCCTCCAAACGCCTGCTCGGCAGTATCGATGGCGACCTGTTGCTTTTGATCATGGGTCTGTACGTCGTCAACGCGGCGGTGGTCGCCACCGGTCTGCCGGAGCGCATGATCGCACAGCTTCGCATGGCCGGGTTCGATCTGCACAGCCCCATGCACATGATCGTTGCCATGTCGGTTCTGTCCAACATCGTCGGGGGCAATCCCGCCGTGATGCTGGCGGCCCCGTTTCTGAAGGGTGCCGCCCACCCCGAGGTGCTTGGCGCGGCCATCGTGCTGGGAGCCGGCTTCTCATCCACCGCCGTGATCTTCGGCAGCCTCACCGGCATCATCGTCGTCGAAGAAGCGGGCCGGCGCGGGATCAAAATCGGGTTCATGGAATTCGCCATCGCGGGCGTACCGACGGCACTCCTGTGCCTGCTGCTCGCCGCCGGCTGGATCCTCTACCTGGATTGATACGGACGGTGCTGTGAAGGCGCCGCCGGTATGAGGCCGTGCCGGCCGCAAGGCGGAATGCAGGCCCGCTTCAGGACTTCGGCCTGGTGTGGATGTGCGGCCGATCGGTCGCGGGATGATCGTGATGGGGATGATGGAGGCCACCCGCGTCATGGCGGCCGTCCGTGACCGTCACGTCCGCCGGAATGAGGTTGACCCGGCTGTGCCGGACCCCGGTTTCGGCGGAAATGGAGTCGGCGACGCCGCGCACCACCCCGGTCGGCCCTTCCAGCAGTGACACCTCCAGGCAACTCTCGTGATCGAGATGGACGTGAACCGTCGCGCGGATCAGGTCGTGGTGCGCGTGCTGGATGTCGGCGAGGCGCCGGGACAAGTCCCGTTCATGGTGATTGTAGACATAACTTAAACTGGCGACGCAGTGCGGCGCCTCGCCGGTGGACAGGCGATCCATTTGCAGGTGGTCCCGCAGGATGTCGCGAACCGCCTCGGAACGGTTCGTATAACCCTTGCGCCGGATGAACCCGTCGAATTGCTTCAGCAGGTCATCATCGAGCGAAACCGTGATCCGTTCCATGCGCGCCGCCCGCCGGGTCTTGTCAGGTCGCCTCATTGTACGCCGGGCAGCGCCCCCGGACACGTCCGATGTCACGCCAACCGCCCCGACGTCCGTGCCCGGGGACGTCGGGCATGATCCGTCCCATGCTCCGGCGCCCCGCCCGGAAACGATCCATCGGGACAGACCCCAAGCCTTTTTCGTTTCCCGCAGATCAGCCGATGAGCTTGACTTCCCCGCGGTAAGACAAATCATCATTTTTTCATACGGCACGCGGGGATTCGACCATGCCCAACCGTTCGAGGGAGCGGGTCGTCGCCGGTCTTTTTCTGGCTGCGGTGGTTTTCGGAGGGGGCGGCGCCGATGCCCATTTTCAGGAGATCCTCCCCTCCACCGACATCGTGCCGGAGGAGGGAAGCCGGATCGTCGCTCTCGACCTGATCTTCACCCATCCCATGGAGGGAGGGCCGGTCATGGACATGGGCCAGCCATCACAATTCGGCGTCCTCGCCCACGGCGGGAAGGTCGATCTGCGGCCCGGCCTGCGCCCCCGGACGGTCGATGGCAAATCCGCCTACAGCTCCACCTATACGGTCAAGGAGCCTGGCGACCATGTGTTCTTCCTCGAACCCGCTCCGTACTGGGAAGCGGTGGAACGCAAGCACATCCTGCATTACGCCAAGGTCGTCGTCGGTTTCGGTTCCGGACAGGGCTGGGACGCGATGGTCGGCTTTCCCATCGAGATCCAGCCCCTCACCCGCCCCTATGGACTCTGGACCGGCAACCTGTTCCGCGGCGTCGTCATGAAGGACGGCAAGCCGCTCCCCGATGCCGCGGTCGAGATCGAGTGGAAGAACGATGGTTCGGTCCACGCGCCGGCCGATCCCTTCGTCACGCAGATCGTCAAGACGGATGAGGCGGGCATCTTCGCCTACGCCATGCCGCGGGCCGGCTGGTGGGCATTCAATGCTCTGAGCGAGGCCGACACGCCGAAAGCCGCCCCCGACGGCAAGCCCGCCCCGCTGGAAATCGGCGGGACGATCTGGGTCAGGGCCGTGGACATGAAATAGGCGGAACCGAAGGGCAGGAAGGTTGGCGTCATGGCCCACATCCCGGATGGCGTGCTGTCGCTTCCCATTCTCGCCGCCGGGGCGGCGGTGACCGCGGCGGGCTGCGCCTACGGCCTGAAGCGGATGGAGGCCGAACGCATCCCCCAGGTGGCGGTGCTCTCTTCGGTGTTCTTCGTCGCTTCGCTGGTTCATTTTCCGGTCGGACCGACGAGTGTCCACCTGATCCTCAACGGCCTGTGCGGGGTTGCCCTGGGCTGGGCGGCCTTTCCCGCCATCCTGGTGGCGCTGCTGCTCCAGGCCGTGCTCTTCGGTTTCGGGGGATTGGTCGTGCTGGGGGTCAACGCCATGTGCATGGCGGTGCCGGCCGTCCTGTGCGGCCTGCTGTTCGACGCCGTGCGGCGCCGCGCCGGACCGGAAAGCCGCTGGACGGTGGCCGCGGCCGGCCTCGCCGGAGGGCTCGGCGTTCTGCTGACCGCG
>JAEZHQ010000508.1 GCA_023416455.1 Pseudomonadota bacterium
AGGTCGGCGAGGACGCCGCCGCCGCCCGCGTCGCGGCGGCGCTGACCGGCGCCAACCTGACGGCGGGCGCCGCCTTCACCGGGCGGGTCAACCTGTTCGCGGCGGCGCGCGGCCTGCTTCTGCTCGACCCGGCCCGGATCGACGCCGTCAACCTGATCGACGAGAGCGTGACCGTCGCCACCCTGCCGGCCTTCGCGCCGGTGGAGCCGGGACAGATGGTGGCGACCGTCAAGATCATCCCCTTCGCCGCGCCCGCCGCCGCCGTCGCGGCGGCCGAGGCCCTGGCGGCGGAGGGTCCGGCGCTGCGGGTGGCGCCGCTGCGCCGGCTGTCGGCGGCGCTGGTGCAGACCCGCCTGCCCGGCATGAAGGAGAGCGTGCTCGACAAGACCGTCGGGGTGACGCGCGAGCGGCTGGAGTCCCTGGGCGGCCGCCTCGCCCGCGAGGCGCGCTGCGGCCACGACGAGGAGGAGCTGGCCGCGGCCATCCGCGCCGTCCTGGCGCCGGCGCCGGAGCCGGTGGAGCTTCTGCTGATCGCCGGCGCCTCCGCCATCACCGACCGGCGCGACGTGCTGCCGGCGGCTATCGGGCGGGCCGGCGGCGTGGTCGAGCATTTCGGCATGCCGGTCGATCCCGGCAACCTGCTGCTGCTGGCCCGCTTGGGCGTGACGACGGTGCTGGGCCTGCCCGGCTGCGCGCGCTCGCCCAAGCTCAACGGCTTCGACTGGGTGCTCCAGCGGGTGGCGGCCGGCGTCCCGGTGACCCGCGCCGACGTCATGCGCATGGGGGTCGGCGGCCTGCTCGCCGAGATCCCGAGCCGCCCCCTGCCCCGCGCCGGCACCGTCCCGGCGGAGGCGCCCCGCGCCCCCCGCATCGCCGCCCTGGTGCTCGCCGCCGGCCGGTCGAGCCGGATGGGCGGGGCCAACAAGCTGCTGGCCGACGTCGGCGGGCAGCCGCTGGTGGTGCGGACGGTGGAGGCGGTGCTCGCCTCGCAGGCGCGCCCGGTGGTGGTGGTCACCGGCCACCAGGCCGGGGCGGTGGCCGCCGCGCTGGCGGGCCGGCCGCTGACGCTGGTGCACAACCCGGCCTTCGCCGACGGCCTCAGCGCCTCGCTGCGCGCCGGGCTGGCCGCGCTGCCGGGGGACGTCGACGGGGTGGTGGTGTGCCTGGGCGACATGCCGCGCGTTCCTCCGGCGGTCATCGACCGGCTGATCGCCGCCTACAGCCCGACGGAGGGGCGGGCCGTCTGCGTCCCGGTGACCCACGGCAAGCGCGGCAACCCGGTTCTGTGGGACCGCGGATTCTTCCCGGAGATGGCCGCCCTGACCGGGGACAGCGGCGCCCGCAGCCTGATCGGGCGCCACGCCGACCGGCTGTGCGAGGTGCCGGTGGAGGAGGCCGGCATCCTCTACGACGTGGACACGCCGGAGCTTCTGGCGGCGCTGACGGGGTGACCTTGGCCGGCGCGCCGGGCGACGAGGCCGAGCCAGCGCCCCGTCACCGCGCGGGCGAAGGCGTGGGCGGCCGGCAGATGCTCGGCCAGCGCCGCCTCCAGCCCGTCGAGCACGGCGCGGTTCCGCTCCCGCGCCTCCTCCCCGAATCGCGCGGCCCAGCCGCGGACGATTCCGTCGGTCGCCTCCGGATGGAACTGGAAGCCGTAGACGGAGCGGCCCAGGCGGAAGGCCTGGCGCTCGCACGCCTCGCTGCGGGCCAGCGGCACCGCGCCCGCGGGCAGCTCGAAGGTGTCGTAGTGCCATTGCACCAGATGCAGGCGGGGGCCGAAGCCGGCCAGCAGCGGATCCTCGGCCGCCGCCGCGGTCAGCGTCACCGGGGCCACCCCCAGCTCCGGCACGCTGTGCCGGTAGACACGCGCGCCGAAGGCCCGGGCGGTGAGCTGCGCCCCCAGGCAGAGTCCCAGCACCGGCCGTTCCTGGGCGGCGAAGCCGCGGATCAGCTCCATGACCCGGGGAAAATGCGGCCCCTGCCGGTCGTCCCAGGCGTCCTGCGGGCCGCCCAGCACCAGCAGGCCATCATGCCCGTCCGGCGCGGCGGGCAGCGGCTGCCCTTCGTTCGCAGCAACGGTGTCGAGCCGGGCGCCGCTTTCGCCCAGCGCCTCGCCGACGAGGCCGGCCGGGGCGCCGCGGTGGTTCTGCACGACCAGGATGCGCATGGGGAGACGGTCCGTTCGGGTTTCTGCCGACAGCCTTTTTGAGGAATGGACGGACCGGATTCAAGCCGCACAGGGCGGCCATGCGCGCCGTGCTGGCGAAAGCCGGTCAAAAGGACGCCCCCGGTCCGCGAAGGGCCGGGGGCGCAAGGCCAGGATGGATCGTGGTGGTCGTCGCGTCATACGGCCGGCGCGTGGATGCGTCCATGATCGGCCGGCCGTAGGACCCATTCACGCATGGCGGTGCCATGCGCTGCCGGGTTTGAATCCAGGGCGCCTGGTGTGGAAGCCACACGAGCGCCCCAGACATCAGGCATGGCGGCGGGATTGCCGTGCCGCGCCTTCGGCCCGGGCGTGCAGGCGGCGGACCGCGTCGTTCGCGGTCTTCGCCGACAGTTCGGATATGGCGACGCTGCGATTCAGCAGCAGCTCCATCTCATCCTTCACCATGTCGCTTTGGGCGGTGTAGAAGTCCTGGACGGAGCGGCTGCGCATCATGGCATTGACGCCATCCACGTTGCGGGCCACGGCCTCCTGGGCAAGGCCCAGCCACTCGCGCCAGATCGCCTGCATCCCGTCCATCAGGACGGTGCCGCACTGGACCATGACGTCCATGTTCTCCTGGGCCTTCTGGGCCACCTCGCCCTGGCTCTCGACCGAGAGGCCCATCATCCGGTTGAACTGCTCGGTGGTCTGGCCGACCATCTGGTTGGCCCGGCCCGTCAGGTCGCGTGCGGCGGCCGCGCCGCGCCGGGTCATGTCGGCCCCGGCATCGGCCATGCGCTGGCCGCTCTCCATTCCCTCCTCCGTCATGGAACGCGCCGCATCGGCGGCGCGCCGGGTCGCCGATTCTCCGGCCCTCGCGGTCTCCTCGGTCATCCCCCGCGCCTTTGCCGCGGCCTCTCGCGTTGCAGTCTGGGAGTCCTTCTCTGCTGCCATGTGGCTTGCTCCTGGTTCGTTTCGTCCGTTTCCGGACGCCTCCTCCGGTCTTTATCGTTGCGTCGTCGATTATTGTGCAGCGCGACACAGATCAGCCCTATAGCACGGCACAGGGTCGTCTTCCACAACTCTAAAAACCTATGACCTACTCTTAATTTCCGAATGGGCTCGACCAAGGACCCGGCGAAGAGGACGGATCTTTATTTTGATTTCTGCTTAATCCAGGCGATCGCCAGCTTGCCCTGCGCGGCGGCGACCGCCGCTCGCCCTGCGGGAAAAATCTGCGCGGAAGGGGTGGGCACCCCACATCAGGAAAGACGGCGAGCCGGCCGGCGCGGCGCTGGCGGTCCCCTGGCCTTTCCTGCGGAGGGTGCGATGCTCATCGGAGTGCCCAAGGAGATCAAGAACCACGAGTACCGCGTCGGGCTGACCCCGGCCTCGGTTCGCGAGCTGGTGCATCATGGCCATGGCGTGCTGGTGCAGGCCGGCGCCGGGGCCGAGATCGGGCTGGACGACGCGCTCTACGCCGCCGCCGGGGCGGAGATCGTGCCCGACGCCGCCGCCGTCTTCGCCCGCGCTGGAATGGTCGTGAAGGTGAAGGAGCCGCAGCCCGCCGAATGCCGCTTGCTGCGCGACGGGCAGCTTCTGTTCACCTATCTCCATCTTGCCCCCGACCCGCCGCAGACCCGGCTGCTGATGGAGTCCGGCGCCACCGCCATCGCCTATGAGACGGTGACCGATGCCCGCGGCGGCCTTCCCCTCCTGGCGCCCATGAGCGAGGTCGCCGGGCGCATGTCGGTGCAGGCCGGCGCCCATTGCCTGGAGAAGGCGCAGGGAGGCCGCGGCGTCCTGCTGGGCGGCGTGCCGGGGGTGCCGGCCGCCAAGGTGGTCGTGCTGGGCGGCGGGGTGGTCGGGACCAACGCCGCGCGCATGGCCATGGGGCTGGAGGCCCAGGTGGTCGTCATCGACAAGTCGCTGGGCCGCCTGAAGGAGCTGGACCTCCAGTTCGGCGCCAAGCTCCAGACCCTCTACGCCACGGTGGACACCATCGAGGAACAGGTCCTGGACGCCGATCTCGTCATCGGCGCCGTGCTGGTGCCGGGGGCCGAGGCGCCCAAGCTGGTGACCCGGGGCACGGTCGCGCGCATGCGGCGCGGCGCGGTGGTGGTGGATGTGGCCATCGACCAGGGCGGCTGCTTCGAGACCGCGCGCCCGACCACCCACGCGGAGCCGACCTATGTGGTGGACGGCGTGGTCCATTACTGCGTCGCCAACATGCCGGGGGCGGTGGCCCGCACCTCGACCTTCGCGCTCAACAACGCCACCCTGCCCTTCGTTCTGGCGCTGGCCGATCATGGCTGCCGGGAGGCGCTGGCCCGGGATCCGCACCTGCGCGCCGGCCTGAACGTGCACGCCGGCACCCTGACCTGCCAGGCGGTTGCCGAGGCCCAGGGCCTGGCCTGGCGGACGGCCGCGGAAGCTTTGGACCTTTAGAATCGCTGGGGCCTCGACGCCCGAGCCGGCGGACGCCGGCTCGGGCGGACGCCTCATGGACGCCGGGGCTTCACCCGGGCGACGATCTCGCCGACGATGCCGCGGCGGAAGACCAGCACGCAGGCGACGAAGATGACGCCGATGACCACCGGAACCGGCAGGTTGGTCGCCGCCAGATAGCTTTCCAGTGTGACCACCAGAGCGGCACCGAGCACCGGCCCGAACAGCGTGCCCATGCCGCCCAGCAGCGTCATCAGCACCACCTCGCCCGACATCTGCCAGGTCACGTCGGTCAGGGTGGCAAGCTGGAAGACGATGGACTTGGTCCCCCCGGCCAGCCCGGCCAGCGTGGCCGACAGCACGAAAGCCAGCAGCTTGTAGCGATCCGTCCGGTAGCCCAGAGACACCGCCCGCGGCTCGTTCTCGCGGATCGCCTTCAGCACCTGCCCGAACGGCGAATGCACGGTGCGCCAGACCACCAGGAAGCCGATCAGGAACACCGCCAGAACCGTGTAGTACATCCTCAGCGGGTCGTTGAGGTCGACCACCCCGAACAGGGTGCCGCGCGGCACCGCCTGGATGCCGTCCTCCCCGTGGGTGAAGGGGAGTTGCAGAGCCAGGAAATAGATCATCTGCGACAGCGCCAGCGTGATCATCGCGAAGTAGATGCCCTGCCGGCGGATCGCCAGCATCCCGAACAGGAATCCGAGCCCGGCGGAGAAGGCGGTGCCCAGCAGGATGCCCAGTTCCGGGGGCAGGCCCCAGATCTTCACGGTGTGGGCGGTGATGTAGGCGGCGCCGCCGAAGAAGGCGGCGTGCCCGAAGGACAACAGCCCGGCGAATCCGATCAGCAGGTTGAAGGCGCAGGCGAACAGCGCAAAGCACAGCACCTTCATCACGAACACGGGGTAGAGCACGAAGGGTGCCGCCAGCAGCAGAAGGAGTCCGCCCAGCATCAGCAGGCCGGACAGGGCCAGCCCGCCGGCGGAGGGGGCGGCTTCGCGGCTCACGCCATGGGTTTCGGTTGCCATCCCATCACCTCTCCCGCCCGAACAGGCCGGCGGGCTTGATCATCAGCACCACGGCCATGATGACGAACACCACGATGTTGGATGCCTCGGGGTAGAAGACCTTGGTCAACCCTTCCAACAGCCCGAGGCCGTAACCCGTCAGCACCGCGCCGAGAATCGAGCCCATGCCGCCGATCACCACCACGGCGAAGACGACGATGATCAGGTTGGAGCCCATCATCGGGCTGACCTGGTAGATCGGCGCCGCCAGCACCCCGGCCAGGCCGGCCAGCGCCACCCCGAAGCCGTAGGTGGCGGTGATCATCACCGGCACGTTGATGCCGAAGGCCTGGACCAGCACCGGGTTCTCGGTGGCGGCGCGCAGGTAGGCGCCGAGCTTGGTCCGCTCGATGGCGTACCAGGTGCCGAGGCACACCACCAGCGAGGCGACCACCACCCAGCCGCGGTAGTTGGGCAGGAACATGAAGCCCAGATTGTGGCCGCCCTTGAGCAGGTCGGGGATGGGATAGGGCTGGCCCGAGACGCCGTACTGGTGGCGGAAGGCGCCCTCGATGATGAGCGCCAGCCCGAAGGTGAGCAGCAGGCCGTAGAGGTGGTCCAGCTTGTAGAGCCGGCTAAGGAATATCTTCTCCAGAAGCACGCCGAAGACCCCGACGATCAACGGGGCCAGCAGCAGCGCCCACCAGTAGCCGATGCCCAGATGGGTCAGCAGCAGCCAGGAGGCGAAGGCCCCCAGCATGTAGAGCGCGCCGTGGGCGAAGTTGATGACGTTCAGCATGCCGAAGATGACCGCCAGCCCGAGGCTGAGCAGGGCATAGAAGGAACCGTTGATCAAACCGAGCAAGAGCTGGCCGAACAGCGCCTGGGGCGGGATGCCGAAGATGGTGGACATGGTGCGCCCTCCTCCCGTTCACGCCCGCCCCACGCCCGCTTCCCTCGCCCGCGGGAACCGTGGGCGAGGCGGCGGCACCGGTTACTGGCTGGCCAGCTTGCAGCCGCTTTCGGCCAGCGTGGCAAAAGCCTCGTCACCGGGTATGGTGCGGATGATTTCGTAATAGTCCCACGGCCCCTTGGACTCCGACGGCTTCTTGACGCGGGCCAGATACATGTCGTGGACCATGCGGCCGTTGGGGAGAATCTTGCCGTTCTTGGCGAACATGTCGTTGACCGGGGTCGCCTTCATCGTCGCCACCACCGTCGGCCCGTCGTCGGTGCCGCTCGCTTCGATGGCCTTCAGATAGTGCCGGACGGCGGAATAGCTGCCGGCCTGCACCATGGTCGGCATCTTGCCGGTCTTCTCCATGTACTTCTTCGACCAGGCGCGCTTCTCGTCGTCCATATCCCAGTAGAAGCCGGTGGTCAGCACCAGATCCTGCGCGACCGGGAGCCCCAGCGCGTGCACGTCGCTGAGGAACAGCAGGAGCCCGGCGAGCTTCTGCTGGCCGCTCTGGGTCAGGCCGAACTCCGATGCCTGCTTGATCGAGGTGATGGTGTCGCCGCCGGCGTTGGCGAGGCCGATGATCTGGGCGCCGGAGGACTGGGCCTGAAGCAGGAAGGAGGAGAAGTCGGCGGTGTTCAGGGGGTGGCGGACCGCTCCCTTGACCTCCCCGCCCGCCTTCTTCACCTCCGCCGCGGTGTCCGCTTCGAGCTGATGGCCGAAGGCGTAGTCGGCGGTCAGGAAGAACCAGCTCTTGCCGCCCTCCTGGACCATGGCACGGCCGGTGCCGACAGCCAGGGCGCGGGTGTCGTAGGCCCAGTGGATGCCGGTGGGCGAGCAGGCGTCACCGGTCAGCCGCGAGGTCGCCGGGCCTTCCATCAGGAAGACCTTCTTCTTCTCGCGCGTCACCTCCTGCACGGCCAGGGCCACGCCGGAGTTGGGCACGTCCACGATGACGTCCACCCCGTCGCGGTCGATCCATTCGCGGGCAAGGTTGGAGCCGATGTCGGGCTTGTTCTGATGGTCCGCGGCGATGACCTCGATGGGCTTGCCCAGAACCTTGCCGCCGAATTCCTCGACCGCCATGCGCACGGCGACCACCGAGCCCTCGCCGCCGAGGTCGGCGTAGAGGCCGGAGCGGTCGTTGAGCACGCCGATCTTCACGACGTCGCCGGAAATCTTGCCCTGCCCGGCCTGCTGGGCCTGCGCGGTGCCCGCGGCCAGGGCGGCCAGGGCGGCTCCGGCCAGTAAGCGTGCGATCATATCCATCCTCCCGGTTCCTTGTGCTTATGGTTTATGGGTCGTCGGCGGATCACACGCCGAGATAGGTGTGGAGCTTGTCCATGTTGTCGGCGAGCCGGTCGTTGGGGATCATGTCGACGACGTGGCCCTCCTCCATGACGTAATGGCGGTCGGCGATGGTGGCGGCGAAGCGGAAGTTCTGCTCGACCAGCAGGATGGTGAAGCCGCGCTGCTTGAGCGCGCGCACCGCCACCCCGATCTGCTCGATGATCACCGGGGCCAGCCCCTCGGTGGGCTCGTCGAGCAGGATCAGCGTGGCGCCGGTGCGCAGGATGCGGGCGATGGCCAGCATCTGCTGCTCGCCCC
>JAEZHQ010000544.1 GCA_023416455.1 Pseudomonadota bacterium
CCGCCGCGGCGCCCGGCGGGCTTCCTTGGGCGGGAAGGGGAAAGCCGCTCCTGGCAGCCTTGGCTGCCGGAGATTCGGCTTTTGCCGCCGTCAACGGCAATGGACAGCGCTTCCCGCTGGACAGGAGCGTCTTTTGATCGTCCTCACCGTCTTCGGAACGCGCCCGGAAGCCATCAAGATGGCGCCTCTCGTCAAACGCCTGGAGCGCACCGAAGGAATCGGGTCCAGGGTTTGCGTCACCGCGCAGCACCGGCAGATGCTGGATCAGGTCCTCGACCTGTTCCATCTCCGGCCGGACTACGACCTCGACATCATGCGCGACGCGCAGGGCCTGTCGCACATCACCACATCCGTCCTGCAGGGCGTCTCCCGCGTGATCGAAGCGTGCAAGCCCGACGTCGTGCTCGTGCACGGCGATACGACCACCACGCTCGCGGCGGCTCTGGCGGCCTTCTACGGCAAGGTTCCGGTCGGGCACGTGGAAGCGGGGCTGCGCACCGGCGATCTCGGCTCGCCATGGCCGGAGGAGGCCAACCGCAAGCTCACGGACGCGATCACCAGCCTTTACTTCGCGCCGACGCAGGCCGCCCGGGCCAACCTGTTGGGGGAGGGCGTCCCCCCGTCGAAGATCCACGTCACGGGCAACACCGTCATCGATGCGCTCCTGTCGGTGGTGCAGGGGCCGCTCGCCGAGCCGGCCACGCTCGCAAGGCTGGAGCGGCGTTTCGGTTTCATCGATTTCTCGAAGAAGATCGTCCTGGTGACGGGGCATCGGCGCGAGAACTTCGGATCCGGCCTGGAGGGGATCTGTGCGGCGCTGTCCCGGCTCGCCGAGCGCGAAGACATCGAGATCGTCTACCCGGTCCACCTCAACCCCAACGTCCGGGAGCCGGTCCGCCACAGCCTTGCCGGCCGGCCGAACATGCATCTGATCGATCCGGTCGAATATCCCGAGTTCGTCTTCCTGATGGACCGGTCCTTCTGCGTGCTGACGGACAGCGGCGGCATCCAGGAGGAGGCGCCCTCGCTCGGCAAGCCGGTCTTCGTCATGCGCGCCGTCACCGAGCGCCCGGACGCCGTGGAGGCGGGGACCGTCCGGCTCGTGGGAACCGATCCCGACGTCATCGTGAGCGAAATTGACCGGGTGATCCGGGATCCGGCCGCCTACGAGGCCATGAGCCGGGCGCACAATCCATACGGCGATGGGCGGGCCAGCGAACGGATCGTCGACGCCCTGCTGGCGATGCGGGGGGATGCGTGACGGATCCGATCTCCCGCAGGGGCGCGCACCGTCGCGGCCCCGCCCCCTCCGCCGCCGCCTCCGCCGCCGCCTTCCCTCCGCCGGGCAGCCTCTTGGACAGGACTGGACATGCTGCTCGGAAGCATCGACCACTGCCGTGACCGCGTGGTGGAGGGGTGGGCATGGGAGCCGCCGCTCGACCGGCCCGTCCTGCTGGCGGTCTACGCAGGCGATCAATTCGTCACCCTCGAGATGAGCGGAAACCATCGCGAGGATCTCGCGGCCGCCGGGATCGGCAAGGGGGCGCACGCCTTCCGCCTGGTGATCCCGCAAGAGGTCTGGGACGGCGGGGCGCCCATCCACATCGTGTCGATCCTGCCCGGCGCAGCGCTTCCCGGGAGCCCGATCGTGCGCGATGCGGCGGGATGCCGGGTGCCGTCGGCTCGCGACCGGCACTTCCCTCCCGATCTCGACGCGCTGAAGGCGGCCTGGAACGACCATCCCGATGTCCACGCCCTGGACGCGCTGCTGAAGAGCTGCGATCAGCGCACCGTCGCGCTCCGCCGCCGCATCCACGACAGCTTTGTCCGGGGCCTGGCGACCGCCCGCGAATGGGGGGGGATCGAGGCGCTGGAGCATCCGGACTTTGCCCGGCCGGGTCAGTTCCTCGGCGACATCCTCCTGTTCGCCCCGGTGGACTGGGGCTTCCGCATCCAGCGCTACCAGCATCTTGCGATGCGCCTTGCCGACCTCGGATTCCGCGTCTTCTACGTTTCTCCCGAGAGCATCAACGGCAGCGGGCGGTCCCCGCCCTTCCACATCGCGGCCACCCCCCATCCCGACGTCCACCTGACGCGCATGGCGTCGACGGGAAGGACCACCGACCTGGCCGACGGGCGCCTCGACGATGCCGTCGCCGACAGCGCCGTCCTGTCGCTGTCCGCCCTCATGGCGGCGCATCGCATGGGTCCGCCGGTCTGCGTGTCCGCCTTTCCGACATGGCATGCCATCGTCGCCCGCCTGCCGAAGGCGCTCTACGTCTACGATTGCGCGGACCTCCACACCGGCTTCGCGCACGTCGCGGACGCCGTCGGCGCGCTGGAGCGCACCGTTCTCGACGCGGCCGACCTGGTGGTGGTTTCGGCGGCCGGCCTGCGCGACCTGATGGAGGCGCAGGGCGCGAAGGCCCCCATCCACGTCGTTCCGAACGCGGCCGACAGCGGGCTCCTGCGGCCCGGGCGCGCCCGGACCCGGGAGGGGCGGCCGACCGTCGGGTATCTCGGCGCCATCGAGGAATGGCTCGACACCGATCTGGTCAAGGATGCGGCGCGCCGTCTGCCCGGCTGCGACTTCGTGTTCGCCGGCAGCGGCTCCGAGGCGGTCGAGCGCCAGCTCCGCGGCCTCCCCAACATCCGGCTGGTGGGGGAGGTGCCCTACGCCGAGGTGGCCGGAACGCTGGCCCGGTTCGACGTGGGCATCATTCCCTTCAAGCGGTCCGCCCTGATCCGCTACACGGACCCGGTGAAGGCCTACGAGTATCTCGCCGCCGGGCTGCCGGTGGTCGCCACGGACATGCCGGAGCTGGCGAAGTTCGCGGACGCCGTTTCCTGCGCGTCGGAGGGCCCGGCCTTTGCCGACGCCATCGTGACGGCGCTCGGCCGGAACTCCCCCGCCGACGAGGCCCTGCGCCGGCGGCTGGCCGCGCAGCACAGCTGGGAGCGGCGCGCCCTCGATCTCGCCGTCCGGATCCGGGATTGCCTGACCCACCTCATCGTCGTCGTCCTGGCCGACGACCACCGCACGCTGCGGATCGCCGCGCGGCCGGGCGTCGCGATGACCGTGACGATCGCCCTTGTCGTCGCCGGGGGGCCGCCGGACGCCGCGGCGGGGCCGGACTGGGTTCCGCCGTCGGGATCGTTCGTGGCGCTGCACGCGAGGACCGGCCGCGAGGTCGTCTCGGCCCTGGAGCCGCGGTCCAACCACGGAAAGGCGGTGGTGGCCCTGTGCACGGCGGACGCCTTCGCGGCGGACCGGGACCGGCTGCTGGCGGACCTCCAGGATCGGGCCGGCCGATGGATGGCCGGGCCGGCCGCCGGGCGGCCGTCCACCATCGCCGGACACCCCGTCGCCCTGTGTTCCTGGAGCGAGTTTTCCGCGATGGCCGGGGGCAACGATGACCTGGCGGGCCTGTGGCGTTCTTTCCGGGCGCTCCGGGCCGGGCCTGCGCGCGCCGTTTGACCGTCGCAACGCCGAGAGAGGATGAGCAAGGATTTCCGATGGCTGGCTTTGAAGATGCACAGAGGCCCTACGGGCACCTCGACCTCGTGAAGGATGGCTGCGTCGGCGGCTGGTGCTGGAATCCGGCCGCGCCCGATGCGACCGTCTCCGTCGCCGTGTCCGTCGACGACCGGGTCGTCGGCCACGTGGACGCCGGCCTTTACCGGGACGACCTGGAAAGGGCGGGCATCGGCGACGGGCGCCATGCCTTCCTGTTCGATCTGACGCCCTTCCTGGGCGAGGGCGGGCTCTGCAAGGTCGGCGTGCGTGCGGACGGCGTCGAGCTCGTCGGGTCGCCGAGCGCGTATTTCCTGCCGCCATCGGCCAAGGCCCTGCAAGCCGCTCACCCCTCCATTCCCGCCACCGTGACGGAAGGCCCTGCCGCGATGAACGACGAGCCGGACTATGTCGGCCCCTGCACCGTCCTTTCCGTGCTTCGGGAGCGCGGCGGGCCGGGCCGGGAGACGGTCGTCGAGGAGGGGATCGGCGCGCTCGACGAGGCCGTCTGCACCTTCCCGTCCGGCATGGTGGCCGCCGGCGAATATTGCAGGGTCAAGGCGGTCCTGCGGGGCCGCAGCGGCTATCATGCGGAGATCGCGTTCGATTTCCGCGCGCTGGCGGCCGGCCACAATATTTGCGGATTCGCCTTCGTCGAGATCAGGATGGACGGCGAGGCGGTGTATCGGAAGGACCTCGCGCTCTGCCGGAACGCCAGGCTGTCGTTCTTCGTGGGCGGCAAGGAGGGCGGCAAGGAGGGCGGCAAGGAGGAGGTGCGGGTCGAACTCCTCCTGGTCGCGCGGCGGGACTCCGGCGGCTGGCTGTGGGACTGCGCCCAGGGATATTCCATCGGCAACGTCCAGTTCCATGGATACCGGGCGTCCATGCCGCGCCAGGACCGGTCGTCCGACAGGATGGATGGCAGCCTCGGCCTCCTCCGGCCGTCGGCCGGCCCGCAAGCGGCCGACCGGCTGACCGTGATCTTCCCGACGCCGAGCGTGCCGTGGCAATACATGCGCCAGCGGCCGCAGCAGCTCGCCCTGGCCTTCGCCGAGCGGGGGCACACCGTCGTCTATCTGGGCAAACAGGACCAGGGGGCGTCGTCCCCCGCCGTCCAGCTCCTCAGGAAGAACCTCTTCCTCATCCGGGACGACCTTTTCCTCTTCGATCACCCCTTGCGGCTCTTCGATCTGGAGGATCGACGGTATGTGATCGTCCAATACTGGCCGCACCAGCACGACTGCGTGCAGCGGATCAAGGCCATGCTGCCCGCCGCGCTGGTCTACGACTGCGTGGACGACCACAAGGTTTTCGCACAGTACGACAAGCTGGAGCGGGACCACCGCCACGCCCTCGACACGGCGGACGTCGTGTTCGCCACGGCCGCGCGGCTCCTCGGCAGGATCCGGCAGGACCGCGCCGACGCGGCGATCCTCCCGAACGGCGTCCGCCTGGAGGATTACGCGGGCAAGGGAGAGCCGATCCGCGACGAGGAGGTCGCCGAAATGCGGCGCAAGCATCCGATCATCATCGGATACTATGGAGCCCTGGCGGAGTGGATCGACTGGCGCCTGATCCGCACGATCGCCCTGCACCGTCCCCACTGGACGATCTGGCTGACCGGCATCGTCTACGACACGATCATCGAGACCGAGCGTCTGCGGGACTTCCCGAACATCGTCATCTGGCCTCACCAGCCCTACGAGAGGCTTCTGGAGATCGTGAAGGCCTACGACGTCGCGCTGGTGCCGTTCCGGTTGAACGACCTCACCCATTCGGTGTCGCCGGTCAAGCTGTTCGAGTACGCGGCGGCCGGACGGCACGTCGTCTCCACGGCCATCGAGGAGGTGGTCGCCTCGGGACTGGCGAAGGTGGGCCGTGATCCGAAGGAGATCATCGACCTGATCGAAACCCAGCTCCTCGAGAGCTTCGAGGCGTCCGCTCTCCCGTCCTATCCGGCACTGGACGAACACACGTGGACCGCCCGCGTCGCGACCATCGAGAACAGCTTGCGGGCGGTTCTCCCGGATGGCGGGCGGGCGGGGCGTTCCCCGGCGGCTCTCGGCGGCGCACCGGCGGGGCTGGACGGCGATCTCCAGGCCCCGCCGGCGGCGCACCGGCGCGCGCTCGCCGCGCCGACGACGCCTTCCCGGTCATGAGCGGGCGTCGCGGCGCAGGTTCCGGCTTCACCGAAGATCGCCCGGAACGCCGAAGCGTCCCGAAGACGGCATCCTGTCCGCGGGGGGGCCTGCCGTCGGGCTCCAAGCCTGTTCCGCTGCGGCGGAGCCGTGTTCCCTCCCGGCCGGGAGCGGCCGGGTTTCCATGCGCGGGGATGGTCGTGGGCGCTCCGCTGCGATGCCCGGGCGTCAAGGCCGCCTGGACGATGCGTCAACGGATTGTGCCGAACTGAGCGGAAAGACGATCGCCATGACCATCCCGCCGAGCACCCCCGCGAATGCCGATCTGACCGTCATCAGCATCGGAACGAGCTGCCAGACGTCCTGGCAGATCAGGCATCACACGAAGTCCTCGAGGGCCCACTATTTTGATTGGGTCCTCACGCCGACCGAGGTGCTGATCGATCTTCTCGGCCGGCCGGAGGAGGAATGGGCAGGGGGGGCCAAGGAGGTGGCCCGCCACGTCAAGGCCGTCTTCGACCGCTCGACGGGTCTCCATCACCCCCACGATTTCCTCGACGGCGAAGGCAAGGTCGTGATCACGGATGAAAACCAGGCCGCCGCGCGATCGAAGTACCGGTTCCTGGCCCGGCGCTTCTTCGAGGCGATGGCATCCGACCCGGAGCCGCTGCTCGTGTGGCAGAACATCCAGCGGGACCTTCCCCTCTATCTGAGGGAGGGGGAGACACACGACTCTGTGTTGGGCATGGACGACGGGCGGCGCTCCCGGCTGATCGAGAGGCTGACGGCCTTGAGAGGCGGGAAGCCGTTCAGGCTGCTGATCGTCACGCTCGGCGAGACCTCCATACGCGAGGCCGAGCCGGGTGTCTTTCTCGCCACCCTCCCCACCCCGGGGGAGAACTGGTACGGTTGCGCCCAGTCCTGGGGCGGGCTCTACGCCAGGCTGGCGGCCATCCGGAGTTCCCGGCCCGCGCCCGCCCTCGCCAGGCCGCAGACAGCCGTGGGCGCGGGCGGTCGGCCGGAAGAGGGCCTGCCACCGCCGGCCGCGCCTCTTCGGGCCGTTCGCGCACGGCAGGAAAAGGTCAATATCGGATTGCGCGGTTATTTCGGTCACGGCAACTTCGGCGACGAGGTTTTCTGCGACACCTGGAAGCAGTTGTTCTTCGACCAGAATGTGTTGATCGATCGCTATAATTTTTCTCTGCCGAGAAAGACGATCATTGGCGGCGGCGATATTTTGTTTCTCGATGGCCGGCCCTGTTCGAATTTCAATGCATCCTTGCTGCACAATGATTTCTATGTCTATGGGGTGGGGATTCCCCTGGCGCCGGCCGTGACGTCCGACGGGGATGGCCCGCCGCGGTTCCGCGACGAGGCGATGAGGATGGCCGAGCTTCTCGGCAAGGCGAAGGCCATCGCCTGCCGGGATGCCCGCTCGGTGGAAATCCTGCGCTCCCTCGGGGTCGCCAGCACCCTCGTGCCGGATCTGGCCTTCTCGTACCGCTGCCCGATCCCGGAGATCACCAAGTTCCAGCCGGGCAAGGTCTGCGGCTTGGTCGTGTTTTCTTACGAGGTGTTCGAGATCGGCAAGGCCATCGCGCTGGCCCGGGCTCTGCTTGACCTGGATTTCTCGATCACGGTGATTCCGGTGGTCGATGGACGCAACGCCTTCACCGACACCCATGTCTGCCGAAAGATCGCCGCGGAGCTGCCGGCGGGAAAGGTGTATCTGTGCGACCCCAACATGCCGATCGAGCACAAATGGTCGGTGATCCGCGGGCTTGACATGCTGGTCAGCTTGAAGATGCACCCCGGCCTCGCCGCGCTGCGGGAAGGCGTGCCGACGATCGCGATCTCCGACCAGGCGAAAGTTCGCGAACTCTTCAAGCTCTATGGATTGGAGGAGTATGTTTTCCCGCAGGTCGGGCTGGAGGTGGACCGGGTCGCCGAAGCCGCGGCGCGGCTGTCGCGGCGGCTGCCCGAAACCTCTTCGTCGATCCGCGCGACGACGCAAAAGCTGGAAGCGGAATCGGACGCGAGCGTGCAGGCCTTCGTCCAGGCCGTTCTCAACGGTTGACCCGCAGGCCGGGTGTCTCAAGGAAGGCCGAGCCGATGCCCATGCCGCCCGAAGACGTGCCCGAGCCGGCGCGCTTCCCGCTGGACGCCGTCAAGAGGACCATCTGGTTGACCAGGCCCGATCTGCGCCGGCTCGGCGGCGGGGCGGGCTTCGAGTGGTGGCTGCTCCTGAACGGCGTGCACGAGTACAGGGGATTGGCGGAGGCCGGCCCCCGCGTCTCCCGGGAGCTGCTGAGCGAGCCGGCGGATGATGCCCTGCCCGGTGTGCGCCCCGTCCTGACCCGGTTCATGCGGGCGATCTGGGCCTCGCGGAGCGACCTCCAGGAGGCGTTCGACGTCACGGCCGCACAGGGGCAGGAAGGCTTCGTCTGGTGGTACTTCATCCACGGGGTCGCCGAACTCGGGCTTGCCCGCTTCCTCACCGGGGAGCAGAAGGCTTTCCTGAACGAGCCGGATCCGGGGTTTCCCCAAAACACCCTGCCGCTGACCCGCTTCATGGTGCGGTTGTGGCAGCGTCGCCCCGACCTGCAACGGGCCTTCCCGCTCGATGCGCCGGCCGGCTGCGCCGGCTTCGTGGAATGGTTCCGCACGACCGCGCGGAGCGAGCCGAAGCTCGGGGAGACGTGCCGCGAGCTTCAGGAGCCGGCCCGTCCGGCCTTTCATGAGCGGCCGGCCGGCGAGGAGGGGCATGCGCGCATCCCGGCGCTGCGCTGCCAGGCCGATGCGGCGGCGCCGCGGACGGCCATGGCGGCGGCGCCGCGGACGGCCATGGCGCCGGCGGTCCGGGCGCGCTCCGCCGCCCTTCCCTTCGGCGTGAACCTGATCGGCCATGCGCGCGGGCAGTTCGGCATCGGCGAGGATGTCCGGATGGCGGCTCTCGCCATGCAGGCGGCGGGCATCCCCTTCAGCGTCTACAACGTCGCCCCCGGGCGCGAGGTGTGCCAGGACGACGACAGCGTCGATTCCCTGGTTTCCGACCGGCTTCCCTACGCCGTCAACCTGATCTGCACGACGGGGTTCGAGACGGCGCGCCTCGCCGCGGTCGAAGGGTCGGCCCTGTTCGACGGCCGCCGCACCATCGGCTACTGGCCGTGGGAGCTGCCGGAATGGCCGGCGGAATGGCACCATGCCTACGCCTTCGTCGACGAGGTCTGGGCGGCGAGCCGCTACACCTATGAAGCCTTCGCCAGGAGCAGCCCGAAGCCGGTGCGGCACATGCCCATGGCCGTCGCCGTGGGGGCCACGGCCGGGCTCGGCCGGCGCGATTTCGGCCTGCCCGGGCAGCGCTTCCTCTTCGTCTTCTCGTTCGACGTCCTCTCCCTTTTCTCCCGGAAGAACCCGCAGGCCTGCGTGCGCGCCTTCCGGAGCGCCTTCCCGTCCGGCGACGAGCCGGTCGGGCTGGTGATCAAGGCCATGAGGCCATCGCCGGACGATCCCGTATGGCAGGCGCTGCTTCAGGAGGCCGGGGCGGACCGGCGCATCGCGATCATCGGCAGGACGCTGAGCCGGGGCGCGGTGCTCGATCTGTATCGGGCGTGCGACGCCTTCGTGTCGCTGCATCGGGCCGAGGGGTTCGGGCGCGGGATTGCCGAGGCGATGATGCTCGGCAAGCCGGTGATCGTCACCGGCTTCTCGGGCAACATGGATTTCACGACGCCGGGGAGCGCGGCGCTGGTCGACCATCGGCTCCGCAAGGTGGCCGAGGGCGAATACCCGTTCGCGGGCGGCCTGACCTGGGCCGAGCCGGACGCCGCGCACGCGGCCTGGTGGATGCGGCGACTGGTTGAGGACCGCCAGGTGCGGGAGCGGCTGGGGAAACAGGGGCAGGGCCTGGTGGCGGGGACCTACGCGCCGGCGACGGTCGGGAGCGGATACGCCGCCCTGCTCGGCCGGGCGCCGTTTGGGCCGTCCCCGCCGCCCGCCGGCGGGATCGCTCCGGCGGCGACCGCGTCGATCAGCTCCAGATAGGCGGGCAGGGCGACCGTGTGCAGGTCGTAGGACTGGAGCACGGTCCGCCGCGCCGCCGCGCGCAGCCCGGCCATCCGGTCGGGATGGTCGAGCACCGCGTCGATGCGCCCGCACAGGGCGCGCGCGTCGAAGAAATCGACCAGCAGGCCGTTCTCGCCGTCGCGGATCACCTCGCGGACGGGGGCGGTGTCCGACCCCACCACCAGGCAGCCCGCCGCCATCGCCTCCAGGCACGACCAGGACAGGACGAAGGGATAGGTCAGGTAGAGGTGGACCGAGGAGATTTGCAGGATGTTGAGGAAGGTCCGGTGCGGCACCTTGCCGAGGAAATGGACGCGCCGCGGGTCCAGCCCGGCGCCGACCTCCTCCATCAGCATCCGCCGGAAGGTCGTGCCGGCCGGCGCCGGCGGCCCGTAGCTGACCTCGTCGCCGCCGACGATCAGGACCTGCGCCCGGGGGCGGCGGCGCAGGATCTCGGGCAGGGCGCGCATGAGGCGATGGAAGCCGCGGTAGGGCTCCAGGTTGCGGGCGACGTAGGTGATGACCTCGTCGTCCCGGGTCAGCGGCCGCTCCAGCCGGTCGATCCGCAGCCAGGCCGCCGGATCGGGGCGCGCGATCCGGCTGTCCACGCCCTCGTGGATGACGCTGAGCTTGGCCCGGATGTGGGGGGGATGCAGGGATTGCTGCCAGCGGGTCGGGGTCTGCCCCCAGTCGGCCGCCTCGGCGCCGATCAGGCCGACGGCGTTCTTGACCTGGAGGCGGGGCGGGTCGTCGGCCGTGGCCGGCAGCTCGGGATCGAAGCCGGTGTCGGCGCCCTCGGCCCGGTAGAAGAACTCGAAATAGGCGAGCAGCGGCACGTCGGGCCAGGCGCTCTTCAGGAAGAGCGTCTCGCCCCAGCCGTTGTGGCCGATCATGATGTCCGGCCGGAAGCCCTGGGCCTTGAGGCGCAGGCAGGCCGCCAGCACGGCCTGGCCCCAGAGGACGCCCTGCTCGAGGTCGGCCAGATAATGGTGGATCCCCGGGGTGAGCCCCCGGAACGGCTCGTAGGTGACGGTCTCGACGCCGGCCAGCCGGTTCTGGTTGGGCTGGGTGATGAAGACGACCCGGTTGCCCGGCTGGGCGGCGAGGTGCTGGGCGACGTGCTGGTACTGGCCGGGGAAGTTGTGGTGGACGAAGAGGTAGTTCATCCCGGATCCGGTCACGGCGCGGGCGGCCGCTGGGCGATGGCGACCAGTTCGTAATCCGCCGTCCGCCGCAGCCGGATCGGGGCGAAGCCCGCCTCGCTCAGCGATTGCCCGAGCAGGGTCGGCGTGAAGCCGGTGCGGTGGGCCATGAAGCCGTTCCCGGCGGCGATCGCCGCCGTGTGCCCGAAGACGACGTCTAGGGCGGTGATCGGGCCGGTGGCCGAGACGTACAGCGTCTCGTGCAGCCGGTCCTCGGCGATCCGGGCCGCCACCGTCTGGAGGTCGGGGACCATCGCGATCAGGGTGCCGCCGGGCTTGAGCACCCGCAGGCACTCCCGCAGCGCCGTCGGAACGTCGTGCCGGTGCAGGTGCTCCAGATTGTGCGACGACCACACGGCGTCGACGGCGGCGTCGGGCAGCGCGGCCATGTCGGTGACGGAGGCCAGAATGTCGGGAGCCACGGCCGGATCGATGTCCAGCCGGATCTCGCGCCATTCCGGCGGCGGGAAATGCTCGTGGAGGCGCGAGGACCCGCGCGGCCCGCAGCCGACGTTCAGGACGGTCCGCGGCGCCGGCGCACCGTCAGGGTTGGTCATGGCGGCACCGCCCTCAGGGGCGGCGGTTGGGAAGGGCGGCGGGCGACCGCTCGACGAGCTGGAAGAGCAGGCCCTCGAGCGGGTCGCCGACGGCGTCCGAGCGGCAGGGCGCCCCGCCCCGGTGCGGGCCGACCCGGCTGCCGCTGAGGAAGGCCCCCTCGTACAGGCAATCGTAGCGCGCCGCCGCGGCGCCGGTCAGGCGGATGGCGAAGCCGACGACGGCGACCCCCATGCCCCGGCTGCCGCACAGCTGGCCGCCGGGAATCCACGGCGTCTCCCAGCCGCTGGACAGCAGGGCCTTGTACTCGATGTCCTCGGAGGCCAGCCCGCCCGACAGGGTGATCCCGAAGGCCTCGATCCACAGGCGCTGCCCGACGCAGCCGGCCCAGCTGCCGCCCGCGAAGGTGAGGTCGCCGCGGTTCTGGACATGCACCAGCACCGAGGCCTGGATCGCCGGGGCGGTCGCCGGAGCCGCCGCCGGGGCGGCCGGGGCGGCGGCCTCGTCCAGCTGGAGCATCCGGATGCCGAGGCTGGCGTCGGGCCGGTCCTCGAGCTTGTAGGAGGTCAGGACCAGGTCGGCCGGCGCGTCCGCCACCTTGATGACGAGGGAATCCCCGCGCTTGGTCAGCCAGGCGTTGGGGACGCTGCTCACCATCTCGACGCTGGCCGACCCGCCCGGGACCGCGGCGACGTGCGCGCTCGGAACGGGCAGCCCCTCGACCGTGGCCGACGGGCCGCCGTCGACGACCGTCAGTGCGTAGACACCCGGGGACAGCGCCAGCCGCTGTGCCGTCGCCTTGATCGGCGCGTTGTGCCGCAAACCCTGAAGCAAGGTGGAGTTGGTCATGGGAGGGCTGGTCCGGATGGCTGGTCGGGGCGGGGATGGAAATGGTCCCGTAGGTATTCCAATTGTCATTCGGCCGTCAAGAAGTCGATCAGTTTTTCGTTAATTGCGGCGGCGGGCAGGCCGGGGGGAAGGAGATGGCCGCGGCCGGCGTCGCGGATCCGCTCCGCGACGGCCCCCAGGTCGAAGGCCGCCGCGTCCAGGCCGGCGCGCCAGGCGAGCGACAGGGAGTAGCACCAGGTCTCCGGGCACAGCGAGGGGAAGAAGGCCAGCTGCGCCCCTTGCGCGGCGACCAGCTCCACCGCCTCCTCCTCGCGGTAGGGCCCGGTGACGAACACCCGGCCGGTCGCGAACAGGGCGTGGTCGTCCTGGGTGTGGCCGACCACCACGAACTCGATGGGCAGCCGGCGCGCCGCGGCGTCGCGGGCGCAGTCCAGAAGCACCCCGTGGCCCTTGTGCGTGCCGAGGGCGCCGATCAGGCAGACCCGCCAGCGCCCGCCGGCCGGCCGCTCCCGGCGGGACGGCGCCGGCGGGGCGACGTCCTCCCAGGGCGTCACGGTCACCGCCGCCGGCGCGTGCCGGGCC
>JAEZHQ010000549.1 GCA_023416455.1 Pseudomonadota bacterium
TCGTGGTGGACGCCGCCATCCCGGCCGACGTGGACCCGGCGGTGGCCCGGCTGGAGGAAGCTTTCGTCTACGACCTTGCCGACCTGGAGCGCGTGGCGCTCAAGGGCCGGGTGGGGCGGGAGGCCGCCACGCGGGCGGCCTGGGCCATCGTCGACGAGGCGGTGGCCGCCTTCGCCCGCGACCGTGCCGAGCGGGCCGCCGTGCCGGCGGTGGCCGCGCTGCGGGCGTATTTCGAGGGGGAACGGCGGCGGTTGCTGGCCGACCAGGGCGGGCTGGATGCGCAGGCGGCCACCCGGCTGCTGGTCAACCGGCTGCTGCACCGCCCCTCGGAGGTGCTGCGGCGGCTGGCGGCCGGGAGCGACGGGGCCGATCTGGCGGAGCGGGCGGCGGCGGAACGGCTGCTGTTCCGGCTGTTCCGGCTGGACGGCGGCGATGCGGGCCAGGACGACCTGGCCCGGGACGACAGCAATGGGGACGAGCGACGTGAGCCTGGACGAGAAGTTCAATAAGGTGATGGCCCGCCACGACGAGCTGCGCGACGCGCTGGCCGCCGGCCCCACCGATCCCGGCGCGTTTGCCCGGCTGTCGAAGGAGTACGCCGACCTCACGCCCGTCGCCGAGGCCATCGCCGAGCTGCGCAAGGCCAAGGCCGAGGCGGCCGACCTCGCCGCCATGGCCGCCGACCCCGACGGCGACGCCGAGATGAGGGCGCTGGCCGAGGAGGAGCTTCAGGCGCTCGCCCGGCGCGTCCCCGGCCTGGAGCGCGGCGTCCAGATCGCCCTGCTGCCCCGCGACGAGGCCGACGAGAAGAACGCCATCCTGGAGGTGCGCGCCGGCACCGGCGGCGACGAGGCGGCGCTGTTCGCCGC
This sequence comes from Pseudomonadota bacterium, assembly GCA_023416455.1. Taxonomy (GTDB): domain Bacteria; phylum Pseudomonadota; class Alphaproteobacteria; order Azospirillales; family Azospirillaceae; genus Azospirillum. Next base: position 870 of record JAEZHQ010000549.1, read on the forward strand.
CGAGCTGTTCGAGATGTACCGCCGCTACGCGGGCCTGCGCGGCTGGCGCTTCGAGACGATGGAGGTCAGCGAGACCGGGATCGGCGGCTACAAGGAGGCCACCGCCAACATCACCGGGCGCGGCGTGTTCGCCCGGCTGAAGTTCGAGTCGGGGGTGCACCGCGTGCAGCGGGTGCCGGCCACCGAGACGCAGGGGCGCATCCACACCTCCGCCGCCACCGTCGCCGTCCTGCCGGAGGCCGAGGAGGTGGACATCCACATCGACGAGAAGGATCTGCGCATCGACGTGTTCCGCTCCAGCGGCCCCGGCGGCCAGTCGGTGAACACCACCGACAGCGCGGTGCGCATCACCCACCTGCCCACCGGCCTCGTCGTCAGCCAGCAGGACGAGAAGTCGCAGCACAAGAACAAGGCCAAGGCCCTGAAGGTGCTGCGCGCCCGCCTGTACGAGGCCGAGCGGTCCGCCAAGGACGCCGCCCGCGCCGCCGACCGCAAGAGCCAGGTGGGCTCCGGCGACCGTTCGGAGCGCATCCGCACCTACAACTTCCCGCAGGGGCGGGTGACCGACCACCGCATCAACCTGACCCTCTACAAGATCGACAAGGTGATGGCCGGCGAGGCGCTGGACGAGCTGGTCGATGCGCTGGTCGCCGAGGACGAGGCGGCCCGCCTGGCCGAACTCCAGTGAGGCCGGTTCGCAAGGGGTGGTCGCGTGGCGTGGGGGAATCCGTCGTGACGCTCCCCGCCGGGACGGCCGAGGATGGCCGGCGCCGCCCCTTCGGGGTTGGCGGGCGCGTCGTTGGTCGGGACGCGCAGGATCCGCCGGCGATGCCGCCGCGGGTGCCGGTCGCGCACCGCGTCCCGGGCGGCCTCCGTGTGGCGGCGGCGCATGCCGCGGGCGTGCGGCGTGAGGAGGGGATCGCGGGCCATTGCGGGCGTCCGGCCCGTGGCGGTGCCCCATGACGCAGACTTTGAAACAGCTCCGCCGCCGCGCCGAGGAGCGTCTGCGCGACGCCGGGGTGGACACGCCCGGGCTCGACGCCCGCCTGCTGGTGGAACACGCGCTGGGCCTGACCCGCGACCAGCTCCTCACGCGGGCCGACGACCCGCTGTCCGACGCCGACGCCGCCCGCGCCCTGGATCTGGTGGCCCGCCGCGCCGCCCGCGAGCCGGTCGGCCGAATCCTCGGCCACCGGGAATTCTGGACCGTCGACCTCGCGCTCAACCCCGACACGCTGGAGCCGCGCCCCGACACCGAGACCGTGGTCGAGGCGGCGCTCGACGCCATCCCCGACCGCGCGGCGCCGCTGCGTCTGCTCGACCTCGGCACCGGGACGGGCTGCATCCTGCTGGCCCTGCTGGCCGAACTGCCGAACGCCACGGGGCTGGGCGTCGACCTCAGCCCGGGCGCTGTCGCCGCCGCCGCCGCGAACGCCGGGCGCAACGGCCTGGAGGGCCGGGCACGCTTCCGCACCGGCGACTGGGGTGCGGGGCTGGACGAGCGGTTCGACCTCGTCGTCTCCAACCCGCCCTACATCCCCAGCGCCGACATCGCCGGGCTCCAGCCGGAGGTGCGGGACCACGACCCCGCGCGGGCGCTCGACGGCGGCGCCGACGGACTCGACGCCTACCGGGCCATCGCCGCCCAGCTTCCGGGGCTGCTGGTCCCCGGCGGCAGCGCCGCCCTGGAGGTGGGGCAGGGGCAGGCGGCGGCGGTGGCCCGGCTCCTTGAGGCGGCGGGGCTGAGCGTGACCGGCCTGTTCCGTGATCTCGGCGGCGTGGAACGATGCGTTCGCGGGCGCAACGACCGTTGAAGGGGTTATCCCCCAAAAAAAAGGTTGGATTGACACGCCGTCCCGATTAGGGTGCAGCCTACGACGGCGATCCCAGGACCACGGGTGACTCGGCGCCTTCGGGCGGAGACCCGCTTGGCCGGCCGATTTTTGGGCGGGCGCGTCGTTAGATCCCTGTGACCCATCCGTGGACGATCCCATTCCGGACGTCATCCGCGGCGGGCCCGATGGCCGGATCGGCCGCCGGGGGTGTTCCGGGGAATCCGCATTCTCTTACATGGGGCCTTAAGAGCCGAATGAGACAGGGACCGAACTCCAGGCGCTCGCGCGGTCGGGGCAATGGCGGCAGCGGCGGCGGTGGCGGTGGCGGTGGCGGCGGTGGAGGCGGCGGCAACCGCCGCCAGAACGTGCCGCTGCGCCACCAGACCTTCGACAGCAACGGCCCGGACGTGCGAATCCGCGGCAATGCGTGGCAGGTCTACGAGAAGTACCAGGCGCTGGCCCGCGACGCGGCCGCCTCGGGCGACCGCATCCAGTCGGAGAACTACCAGCAGCACGCGGAGCATTACTTCCGCATCATCAACCAGATCCAGGAATCCGAGAACCGCCAGCGCGGCAACGGCCACGGCCAGCCCCAGGCGGCCAACAGCGCCGGCGATGACGAGGAGGCCGGCGACGCCGGCGACGAGGCCGACGCCGCCGACGAGCGCACCGTCCTGAACGCCTGACCGCCTGAACGCCTGACCGCCGGCCCGGTCGCGCGCGGCCGGGGCGAATCGGTCAGACGCGGAGAACCGCTTCCGAACGGGTCAGGGTGACGCGGATCAGGACAGCGTGACCGGGTCGCCCACCGCGACCCGGCCGCCTTCCACGACGCGGGCGTAGACGCCGCATTGGGTGTGGTCGTAGCCGCGTTCCAGGATCGGCAGCATGTTGAGGTCGCGCGCCCCGGTAGCGGGGTTCACCTCGCTGGCGGCGCGGCAGTCCATGTGCGCGGCCACCCGCAGCGTGGCGCCGCCGATGGTCAGCAGCCCGCCGATCCACTGGCGCTCCACCCACGGCTCCAGCCCGTCGATCAGCAGGTTGGCGCGGAAGCGGCGCGGGTCCACCGGCTGCTTGGCGACCCGCTCCTCCAGGTCGCGCACGCTGGCGAGGTTGAGGATGGAGATCGCCGCCTCCTCCCGGTCGGTGTAGGCGAAGCCCTTGGCCTCCGCCAGCTTGGGCAGGCCGGGGGCGGCCCCGGCCAGGTAGGCGGCGAAGAACTGCTCGATCAGCATGCGGCCCATGGGCTGGTCGAGCCGCCCGCGCGAGACCTGCTTGCCGCCGCGCCGGATGGTCAGGGTTTGCGTCGCCTCGTCGAAGCTGGTCTCCAGCAGGGCGAGGCGCTTGTTGCGGTCGAGCGTGAAGAAGTCGGCGTTGGGCCGCCAGCCCTCCACGTCGGGGTCGAGCGCCGCCGGCCCGTGCAGCAGCCCGTAGCGGCGGTCGAACGGCAGGGCCTGGCCGCTCGTCAGCTCGACGGTGGCGAGGTCTTGGCCGCTCAAGCCCTTCACGGGGTAGCGGCGGATGGCGGCAACGGTCGCGTTCATCGCGCTGCACAATGGTGGGGCCGGTTCGGTCCTGTCAACCGCCCAAAGCCGGCGCCATATCGGTTCAATTCATATGAGCCGAAATCATATCATCGAAAACCATCGGTGTGGCAAATTCGTCACCAGCGCTCCGCCGGCGGCTGCTCCCCGCGCAGCTCGGCGAGCCGGCGCCGCGTCGCCGGCGAGGTGTCCTCGGGCAGCCGGTCGAGCGGGAAGAAGCGGGCCTCCACGATCTCCACCCCATCCGCCCGCGGCGTGCCCGACCAGGCGCGGACCACGAAGACGGCCACATGGTCGCTCGCCCCGTGGCGGAAGCGCGCGTAGACGCCCATCGGCTGGGGGCCGCCCCCGACGCTCAGCCCGACCTCCTCGCGTACCTCCCGGCGCATGGCGTCGGCCAGGGTCTCGCCCGTGCCGACCCCGCCGCCCGGGAAATGCCAGCCGTCCACGTAGCTGTGCCGGATCAGCAGCACGCGCGGGGCGCCCGCCTCCGCCTCGTCCAGAATGATGGCGCGGACCCCCATGGTCAGGGGCCGGGCCACCCAGTGCCAGACCTTGCGGGCGTGCCAGGCGAGGCGCAGCAGTGGGGCCGCCGGGGGCTTGCGCGGCGCACCGCGACTCTCTTCAGGAGCGAGGAAGGCGTCGCCGCTGCGACTCTTTGGTTGCATGACGGTCGCTCCTGTGGCACCGCTGGTGTTGTCTGCGCAAGGCTGCGGATGGCGCGGAGGGTGTCGGGCAGCATGATCGATCTGGATCGAGCTATCGGCGATTACCGGGCCGCGGGCAAGACGCGCTTTCATGCCATCGCCGACAATTTCGGATTCGAGGAACGGCTGAGCCCGGCCCGACTTGCGGCCTATGAAGCGCATCCCGCGCGCCCGGGCGCCGCCCCCTTCGCCGATCCCTTCGCCGAGCATCACGCCGCCTACCTGCGCCGGCGGATCGAGGGGAGCGAGGCGCCGCTGCCGGCCGCTCCCTCCCTATCCGCCTCCCTGTCCGCGGTGCCGTGAAAACCCTGTTTTGAGGGTGGTCTTGCAACCCTCCGGCGCCATCCCACATCTACCGCGACATCCTTGTGGATCGCACATCGGACGTGGATCGGGCTGACCGGGCTGCCTTGCGGACGGCCGGCCAAGGGAAGGAGCAGCATCATGGATTTCGAGAAGTACACCGAGCGCAGCCGCGGCTTCGTCCAGGCGGCGCAGACCCTGGCTCTGCGCCGCGGCCACCAGCGGCTGACGCCCGAGCATCTGCTGAAGACCCTCCTGGACGACAAGGAGGGGCTGGCGTCCAACCTCATCCGCGCGGCGGGCGGCGACCCGGCGCTGGCGCTGTCCGGGGTCGACGCCGAGCTGGACAAGCAGCCCAGGGTGGAGGGCAGCGGGGCCGGGCAGGTGTACCTGTCGCCGGAGCTGGCGCGCGTCTTCGAGCAGGCGGAGAAGATCGCCGCCAAGGCGGGCGACAGCTACGTCACCGCCGAGCGCATCCTGCTGGCGCTGGCCTTGGCCGAGGGCACGCCGGCGGCGGCCGTCCTCAAGCGCGCGGGCGTGACGCCGCAGGCGCTCAACGCCGCCGTCGACGACATCCGCAAGGGCCGCACCGCCGACACCGCCAGCGCCGAGCAGGGCTACGACGCGCTGAAGAAGTACGCGCGCGACCTGACCGAGGCGGCGCGCGAGGGCAAGCTCGACCCCGTCATCGGCCGCGACGAGGAGATCCGCCGCACCATCCAGGTGCTGGCCCGGCGCACCAAGAACAACCCCGTGCTGATCGGCGAGCCCGGCGTCGGCAAGACCGCCATCGTCGAGGGGCTGGCCCAGCGCATCGTCAAGGGCGACGTGCCGGAGGGGCTGAAGGACCGCCGGCTGCTGGCGCTCGACCTCGGCGCCATGGTGGCCGGCGCCAAGTACCGCGGCGAGTTCGAGGAGCGGCT
>JAEZHQ010000552.1 GCA_023416455.1 Pseudomonadota bacterium
GGCTTGGCCGCCGGGGCCGGCGCCGGGGCGGGGGCCGGTGCGCCGCCGGCCTGGGCGAGCGCGCTGTCGTCCTCGCCTTCCTCCAGCAGGATGGCGATGGGGGTGTTCACCGCCACGCCCTGGGTCCCGCTCTGGATCAGGATCTTGCCGATTCGGCCCTCGTCGGCCGCCTCGACCTCCATGGTCGCCTTGTCGGTCTCGATCTCGGCGATGACGTCGCCGGACTTGACGGCGTCGCCCTCCTTCTTCAGCCACTTGGCGAGGTTGCCCTCGGTCATGGTCGGGGAGAGGGCGGGCATCAGGATCTGGATGGTCATGGGCTCGCCCTCCTCACGCGCGATAGCAGGCTTTTTTCGCGGCCGCCGCGATCTTCTCCGGCGACGGCAGGACGAGCTTCTCCAGGTTGGCCGCGTAGGGCATCGGCACGTCGAGGCCGGTCACGCGGATCACCGGGGCGTCCAGATGATCGAAGGCGTGCTCCATCATCAGCGCCGACAGCTCGGCCCCCATGCCGCAGGTCGGCCAGGCCTCCTCGACCGTCACCAGCCGGTTGGTCTTCTTGACGCTGGCGACGATGGTCTCGGTGTCGAGCGGGCGGATGGTGCGCAGGTCGATGACCTCGGCGCTGATGCCCTCCTTCTCCAGCAGGTCGGCGGCGGCCAGGGCGTAGCTGACCATCAGCGAGTGGGCGGTGATGGTGACGTCCGTGCCCTGGCGGCGGATCTTGGCGCGCCCGATGGGAACGACGAACTCCTCGCTCTCCGGCACCTCGAAGCTGTGGCCGTAGAGGATCTCGTTCTCCAGGAAGATGACCGGGTTGGGGTCGCGGATGGCCGCCTTCAGAAGGCCCTTGGCGTCGGCCGCGGTGTAGGGGGCGACCACCTTGAGGCCGGGGACGCTGGCGTACCAGGGCGTGAAGTCCTGGGAATGCTGGGCGGCGACGCGGGCGGCGGCGCCGTTGGGGCCGCGGAACACGATCGAGCAGCCCATCTGGCCGCCGGACATGTAGAGCGTCTTGGCCGCCGAGTTCACGATGTGGTCGATCGCCTGCATGGCGAAGTTGAAGGTCATGAACTCGACGACCGGCTTCAGCCCCTTGAAGGCGGCGCCGACGCCCAGCCCGGCGAAGCCGTACTCGGTGATCGGCGTGTCGATGACGCGGTCCGGCCCGAACTCCTGGAGCAGGTTCTGCGAGACCTTGTAGGCGCCCTGGTACTGGGCGACCTCCTCGCCCATCAGGAAGACGTCCCCGTCGCGGCGCATCTCCTCGGCCATGGCGTCGCGCAGCGCCTCGCGGACCGTCTTCTTGACCGTCCTGTCGAAGAAGCGGTCCTCGTCCGAGGCCGCCGGCGCCGCCGCCGGGCCGCGGGCAGGGCCGGTCGGCAGCGTCGCCTCGGCGCGCGCCTCCCCGTCCCGTCCCCCGTCGTCCCGGACCACGGGCTGGGCCGCCGTCTTGGGCGTCGACTCCTCGACGGCCGCCAGGCTGGTCGCGGCGTCCTCGCCGTCGCCCAGGATCACCGCGATGGGGGTGTTCACGGCCACGCCCTCGGTGCCCTCCGCCACCAGGATCTTGCCGATGCGGCCCTCGTCCACCGCCTCGACCTCCATGGTCGCCTTGTCGGTCTCGATCTCGGCGAGCACGTCGCCGGACTTGACCGCGTCACCCTCTTTCTTGACCCACTTCGCCAGCTTGCCCTCGGTCATGGTGGGCGACAGCGCCGGCATCAGCACTTCGATCGGCATTCCTCAACCTCCGGCGGCGCGGGTTGCCCGGGGAACTCGATGCCCCGGCCTCCCTGGTGCCGCTCCCGCTTGTGCGTTGTCCGTTGCCTCAGGCTTCGATCAGGACGTCGGTCCACAGCTCCGCCGGATCGGGCTCGGGGCTCTGCTGGGCGAACTCGGCCGCCTCGGTCACGACCGCCTTCACCTCGCGGTCGATGTCCTTCAGCTGGTCCTCGGTCACCAGGCCGTCGTCGAGCATGACCTTCTTGAGCTTGTCGATCGGGTCGGACTCGCTGCGCATCTTCTCGACCTCCTCCTTGGTCCGGTACTTGGCCGGATCGGACATGGAGTGGCCGCGGTAGCGGTAGGTCTTCATCTCCAGGATGACCGGGCCGTTGCCGGCGCGGATGTACTCCACCCACTTGTCGGCGGCGGCGCGGACCTCCTGCACGTCCATGCCGTTCACCTGGACGCCGGGAATGCCGTAGGCCGCGCCGCGCTGGTGCAGCTCGCCGGCCGAGGCGCGCTCCTGCGAGGTGCCCATGGCGTACTTGTTGTTCTCGATCACGTAGAGCACCGGCAGCTTCCACAGGGCCGCCATGTTGAAGCTCTCGTAAACCTGGCCCTGGTTGATCGCGCCGTCGCCGCAGTAGACGGCCGCCAGGCCGTCGTCCTTGCGGTACTTGTGCGCGAAGGCCAGCCCGGTGCCCAGCGGCACCTGCGCGCCGACGATGCCGTGGCCGCCGTAGAAGTTCTTCTCACGGCTGAACATGTGCATCGAGCCGCCCTTGCCCTTGGAGTAGCCCCCGCGGCGGCCGGTCAGCTCGGCCATCACGCCCTTGGGATCCATCCCGCAGGCCAGCATGTGTCCGTGGTCGCGGTAGCTGGTGATGACGTCGTCGCCCTCCTTCAGGGCCGCCTGGACGCCCACCACCACGGCCTCCTGGCCGATGTAGAGGTGGCAGAAGCCGCCGATGAGCCCCATGCCGTACAACTGGCCGGACTTCTCCTCGAAGCGGCGGATCAGCAGCATCTCGCGGTAGTACTTGATGAGTTGCTCGGCCGAAGCGGCCTGCTTGGGCGCAGAGTCGGTCTGCGCCTTGGGACGGCGTCGTGACGCGGCCATGTTTCCTCCCCAGGGTTCCTGCGGCGACGGCAAGCGAACAGCCGGCGCCGCAACACGTTGCGAGAGCGTATCATCTCGCACCGGAAGCGGATGTGGGGCGCACAGTACACGACCAGCACAAGCTGCGCAAGTGCCTGTTTTCAAAAGCGAATTTTGCGGTTAACCGGATTTCGGTTAATTCCCTGATTCCGACGGCTTCACAGCGCTAGCATCGTCCTGGTCGTACACCGGCGGCAGCGCAATGATGACATCGCGCTGCCCCGACAGGTTCAGCATGGAGCGCGCGCGCTCGTCCAGCATGTCCGGATCCAGATGGTCGCTCCGCATCAGCTGCGCGCGGCGGTCCAGGCGCTCGCGCTCCGCCCTCACCTGCTCGAGCACCGCCTCGGCGGTGGCGATCTCGCCCTGGAACTGCTTCAGCGCGATCAGCCCGCGGTCACCCTGCACCGCGTAATAGAGGAAATAAGCCACGACGCAGACGCCGATGGCCGGGACGACGGCTTGCCTCAGCACGCTCTTGGCCGCGCGCTTCAAGGTGTCCGAAAGGTTCGCGAGCATGGTCATGGCCGTAATGGAATCACAAAACCGACCCTGCGGTCAAACGAAAAAGAAGCAATCCGGAAGAACTCGACGCACGGGGTCTTTGCGGTGCCTAGTATTGGTAGGCGCAAGCTTCTACCGAAGGTCACGACGCCCCCTTCCGAAAGGCATTGCGCGGAATCCCCCGTGACGAACGGAATAGGCGGCGCGCGCCCGGTGTTATGGGAGGACCGCTGCGGCCGCAGGCCCGTGGCCGCGGCTGCGCACCATGGAAGGGAGAGACTCCATGCGAAGCAGACTTTGGCTTGCGGCCCTGCCGGCCCTGGTCCTCGGGGTGGCGGCGTGCAACGAGCAGTCGGCCCAGAAAAGCGGCGGCCAGAGCGGCAGCTCCACGGCGGAACGTCCGGCCACCACCCCATCCCCGCCGCCGACCGCACCGTCCGGAACCTCCGGGCAGAACACCCCCGGCACGTCCGGCGGGACCCCCTCCACCGGCGCGGCGCCGGGCGGCACCGGCGGCTCCGGCAGCCAGTGACTCCGCGTCCCCGTCCCTGACCTCCGGCCGCGGGGCGGGGGCGGGCCGCTATCGCCCCCGCCCCGTCAGCCGGCCTCGCCGTCGGGCGGCAGCGCGCTCTCCGGCGGCACCTCGCGGGGCCGGCGGTCGGGACCGATGGCGACGTAGGTGAAGACCCCCTCGGTCACCTTGAAGCTCTCGCCCCGGCTTCTGTTCCGGCGCACCCAGGTCTCCACCCGCACGCGGATGGAGGTGCGCCCGACCCGCTCGATGCGCGCGAAGCAGCTCACCTCGTCGCCGACGGACACCGGCTTGTGGAAGGTCATGGCCTCCACCCCCACCGTCGCCACCCGCCCGCCGGCCCGCCGCAACGCGACCGTCCCCCCGGCCAGATCCATCTGCGCCAGCAGCCAGCCGCCGAAGATGTCGCCGTTCGGGTTGGTGTCGGCGGGCATGGCGATGGTGCGCAGGGCCGGGCCGCGGTCCATGTCATCGGGCGTGGTCTCGCTCATGTGTCCTCCGCAGGGCGAAAAATCGCAGTGGCAAAGCTCGTGATGGGGCTATATAGGCCCCACCGCAAGCGCTTGCGCACCCCTGACGAAATTCCTATAAACGGGGCCATGAGCGATCTTTTCGAGAACACGGCCCCCAAGGCCGACCGCTATTCCGCACAGGACATCGAGGTCCTGGAAGGTCTTGAGCCCGTCCGCCGCCGCCCTGGCATGTACATCGGCGGAACCGACGACCGCGCGCTGCACCACCTCGTCGCCGAAGTGCTGGACAACGCCATGGACGAGGCGGTGGCCGGCCACGCCAGCCGCATCGACCTGGAGCTGGCGGCCGACGGCACGGTGACGGTGCGCGACAACGGGCGCGGCATCCCGGTGGACGACCACCCCAAGTACCCCGGCAAGTCGGCGCTGGAGGTCATCCTCACCACGCTGCATTCGGGCGGCAAGTTCTCCAACAAGGTCTACCAGACCTCGGGCGGCCTGCACGGAGTCGGCCTGTCGGTGGTGAACGCGCTGTCCGACCGGCTGGCGGTGGAGGTGGCGCGCGACCGGCGGCTTTTCGTCCAGACCTACAGCCGCGGCCTGCCGCAGGGTCCCCTGGTCCAACAGGGCGCCGTCAACCGGCGCGGCACCACCATCCGCTTCCACCCCGACGCCGAGATCTTCGGCGAGGGCGCGCGCTTCGAGCCGCACCGGCTGTACCGGCTCGCCCGCTCCAAGGCCTACCTCTACCGGGGCGTGGAGATCCGCTGGGCCTGCGACCCTTCGCTGCTGCCTCCCGAGTCGACCACCCCGGCCCAGGAGACTCTGCATTTTCCCGGCGGCCTGCTCGACTATCTGACGGCGGCGCTGAAGGACCGGCGGACGCTGACGCCGGCCCCCTTCTCCGGCGCGCTCGACTTCCCAAACGGCCAGGGCCGGGTCGAATGGGCGGTGGCCTGGCCCGAGGACGAGGAGGGCTTCTCCCACACCTACTGCAACACGGTGCCCACGCCCCAGGGCGGCACCCACGAGGCTGGCCTGCGCGCCGCCCTGACCCGCGGCCTGAAGGGCTACGGCGAGCTGACCAGCAACAAGCGCGCCGCCCAGGTCACCGCCGATGACGTGGTGGGCGAGGCCAGCATCCTGCTGTCGGTCTTCATCCGCGAGCCGCACTTCCAGGGCCAGACCAAGGAGAAGCTGGTCACCGCCGAGGCCCAGCGCCTGGTCGAGACCGCGGTGAAGGACCATTTCGACCACTGGCTGTCCGGCGACCCCGCCTCCTCCAACGCGCTGCTGGAACGCCTGATCGAGAAGGCGGAGGAGCGGGCGCGGCGCAAGCAGTCCAAGGAGCTGGGGCGCAAGTCGGCGACCCGCCGGCTGCGCCTGCCCGGCAAGCTGGCCGACTGCTCGCGCAACGCGCCGGATGGCACCGAGATCTTCCTGGTCGAGGGTGACTCGGCCGGCGGCTCGGCCAAGCAGGCGCGCAACCGCGAGACCCAGGCCATCCTGCCCCTGCGCGGCAAGATCCTGAACGTGGCCAGCGCCTCCGCCGACAAGATGAAGGCGAACCAGGAGCTGAACGACCTCGTCCAGGCGCTCGGCTGCGGGGTCGGCAAGGACTTCTCCAGCGACCGGCTGCGCTACGAGCGGGTCATCATCATGACCGACGCCGACGTGGACGGCGCGCACATCGCCTCGCTTCTGATGACCTTCTTCTACCGCGAGATGCCCGGCCTCATCCAGAACGGCCATCTCTACCTCGCCCTGCCGCCGCTCTACCGCCTCAGCCACGGCGCCAAGTCGGTCTACGCCCGCGACGACGCCCACAAGGACGAGCTGATGGGCCGGATGTTCAAGGGCAAGAAGGTGGAGATCAGCCGCTTCAAGGGCCTGGGCGAGATGATGCCGGCGCAGCTGCGCGACACCACCATGGACCCGGCCAAGCGCACGCTGCTGCGCGTCGTCGTGCCCAACGGCGCCGATCCCGAGGAGCAGGAGGACTTCGACCGCACCCGGACCCTGGTCGAAAGTCTGATGGGCCGCCGCCCGGAGCTGCGCTTCCAGTTCATCCAGGAGAACGCGAAGTTCGTGCGCGCCGACGCCATCGACGTGTGATGCGGATGAAGGCGGGGTGCGGCTATTCCGGCGGCCCATCTTGCCGAGGTCCGGCCGGCGCCCGATCTCCGCTGGAACGGCAACCAGATCGGCGGCTTCCCATGACCCTGCTCCCCCGAGCCGCGGCCCTCGCCCTGTGCGCGGCCGCGGCGGCCTGCACCAACGAGCGTGTGGTGGCGGACCTGCCCGCCCCGGCCTACACCCTGAACGAGGTGGCCTACGCGGCGTCGGGGCGCGACCTGCGCGTGGTGCTCCACGGCAACCCCTACGGCGCCGACCCGCAGGCCTTCGGGCGGTTGGTCACCGGGAACATGCAGAACCGGGTCACCGGCGTGCAGACCAACTTCACCACCACGCCCAACGAGACGGCGCGGCCGGACTACCGCGTGGTCCTCGCCTTCAACCCGGCGGAGACCATGCTGAACTCCTACCTGTGCGGTCCGCAGCCGATCCCCACCCGGCCGCCGCTGGGGGCGGCGGGCGGCGCCATCGTCGTCCAGGGCGCCTTCTGCCGGGGCGGCGGGCCGCTGACCTCGGCGACCGGCTGGCTCGACCGCACCGGCTCGCCCGAGGACCCCGACTTCCGCCAGCTGATCAGCGACATGACCTTCTCCCTTTTTCCCGCCCGCCGGGCCGACAGCGGATGCCTCGGCGGGCCGCCATGCTGAGCGGCGGCCGCTCCTCCGCCTCCGGGGGAGTCACGCATAGAGCAGCCATTCCCGCAGCAGCGCGGTGACCGCCTGGGGGCGTTCCATGGCCGACAGATGGCCGCAATCCTCGACGAGGACGAGGCGGGCGCCGGGGATGGACCCGGCGATCTCGACGTGCAGCTCCGGCGGCGTGATGGCGTCCTGCCGGCCGCACAGCACCAGGGTCGGGCAGGCGATGGCCGCCAGCCCCGGCCGGCTGTCCGGCCGGTTCATGATGGCGGTCTGCTGGCGGGCGTAACCGTCCGGCCCGACGCGCCGGGCCTGGGCGTGGACCGATTCGACCAGGGCCTCCTCGCCCACCCGGTCCGGGTGGAGCAGCCGCAGCATGTTGGCGGCCATCACCGGGCGCAGCTTGCCCTGCCGCACCAGCGCGATCCCCTCCTTGCGGTTGGCGGTCTGCTCGGGCGTGTCGGGGCGCGCGCTGGTGTCGAGAAGGGCCAGCTTGGCGACCCGCTCCGGCGCCTGCCGCAGGATCTCGAAGGCCACGTAGCCGCCCATGGAGAGCCCGGCCAGCGCGAAGCGCTCCGGCGCCTCCGCCAGCACGCCGCGCGCCAGGTCGGCCACGGACTCGTGCCCCGTCAGGTCGGCGACGCGGACGTCGGCGACGTCGGCGAGGTGGCGGGTCTGGTGCTCCCACAGCGCGGCGTCCAGCGGCATGCCGGGCAGCAGGATCAGGGGCAAGGCGGGGGGCTTGGTCATTTGATCACCCCGATCAGGGACTTGAAGGTTGGCGTCCCGGCCCGCTCCAGCCATTCGAAGACGACCATCTCGGTGCTGACGATGGTCACCCCGGCGGCGCGCATGCGGGCCACCGCAAGCTCGACGTTGGCCGGCACGCGCGAGGCGGTGGCGTCCGCCACCAGGAACACCGCATAGCCCGCCGCCGTCAAGGCGAGCGCGGTCTGGAGGACGCAGACATGCGCCTCCGCCCCGGCCAGCACGACCTGGGGGCGCTTCAGCGCGCCCAGGCGGTCCATGAAGGCCGGCGCCCCGGCGCTGGAGAAGGTGATCTTCTCGAACACGGAGTCGGGCGGCACCGCCTCGCGCACCGCCGCCACCGTGGGGCCGAGGCCCTTCGGATACTGCTCGGTGAGCAGCACCGGCACCGACAGCGCGGCCGCCGCCTTTTGCAGGACGGCAACGTTGCCGACGACCCGTTCGCCGTCGGCGACGGCGGGCATCAGCCGCTCCTGCACGTCGACGACGATCAGGACGGAACGTTCGGAAGACAAAAGCATGGCGACGGCACCTTTCGGTTCTTTCCCGAGTCTGTTGCGCAACCACCGGACGGATGGAAAACAGGGGCCGCCGGCACCCGGTTTCCGGCCGCCGGAGCCCGTCCGCACCCCGGCTGGGGACCCGCAGACCCTAGCGGAGCGGCCGGCCTGCGCCAAGCGGTCGCGGTGGCGGGGCGGATTCCGCCTCTCCGACACAAGATCTATTGACAGCGCCCTTTGACTTCATATTCTGCGGCTCCATCTAATCGTCGGGCCATGGGCGCTCGATTTTCGTACTCCAGACAGAAACAGGTTGGATGCTTTTTTCGGAACTTGGGCTTGGACCTGAAGTCCTGCGGGCAATCGAGGACAAGGGTTACACCCAGCCGACGCCGATTCAGGAACAGGCCATTCCCTGGGTCCTGCAAGGCCGTGACGTGCTCGGCTGCGCGCAGACAGGGACCGGCAAGACGGCGGGCTTCACCCTGCCGATGATCGACATTCTGGCCTCCGGGCGGGCGCGGGCGCGCATGCCGCGGTCGCTCATCCTGGAGCCGACCCGCGAGCTTGCCGCCCAGGTCTCCGAGAGCTTCGAGACCTACGGCAAGTACCACAAGCTGAACATGGCCCTGCTGATCGGCGGCGAAACCTTCACCGAGCAGGTGAAGAAGCTGGACCGCGGGGTGGATGTCCTCATCGCGACTCCGGGCCGGCTGATCGACCTGTTCGAGCGCGGCAACATCATGCTCAACGACATCAAGGTCTTCGTCATCGACGAGGCCGACCGCATGCTCGACATGGGCTTCATCCCCGACATCGAGCGGATCGTCAGCAAGCTGCCGCGCAACCGCCAGACGCTGTTCTTCTCGGCCACCATGCCGCCGGAGATCCGCCGCCTGGCCGACGCCTTCCTGCAGATGCCGAAGGAGATCTCGGTCGCCCCGCCCGCCTCGCCGGCGGAGACCGTGACCCAGGCCATGGCCCTGGTGCATGAGGAGGACAAGCGCAAGGCGCTGCGCCACCTGCTGCGCACCGAGGACGTGAAGAACGCCTTCATCTTCTGCAACCGCAAGCGCGACGTCGCCACCCTCCAGAAGTCGCTGGAGAGCCACGGCTTCAACGCCGGCGCTCTGCACGGCGACATGGTCCAGTCCAAGCGCACCGAGACGCTGGACGCCTTCAAGAAGGGCGAGATCACCCTGCTCGTCTGCTCCGACGTGGCGGCGCGCGGGCTGGACGTCCAGGGCCTCAGCCACGTCTTCAACTTCGACGTTCCCGTCAGCGCGGAGGATTATGTCCACCGCATCGGCCGCACCGGCCGCGCCGGACGGACCGGCCGCGCCTTCATGCTGGCCAGCCCCTATGACGGCAAGCAGGTGGCGGCGATCACCCGCCTCATCAAGCGGGAGATTCCATTGATCGCCATCGATGGCCTGGAGACGGCCGAGTTCTCCGAAGAGGATCCGCGCCGCGGCCGCGGCAGCCGCGGCAGCCGCGCCAAGGGCAAGGACAAGGCGCGCGAGGAGAAGCCGGCACGCGGCGAGGAGCGCCCCGTCCGCGAGGCCCGTGAGGAGCGCCCCGTCCGCGAGGCCCGCGAGGAGCGTCCCGTCCGCGAGCCCCGCGAGGAGCGTGCCGTCCGCGAGGTCCGCGAGGAGCGCCAGCCGCCCCGCGAGTCCCTGGCCGCCGCGGAGAGCCGCCGCGCCGAGCCGCGCCGGGACCGCGACCGTGACCGCCGCCGCCGCCGCGACGAGGACGACGACGACACACCGGTGATCGGGTTCGGCGACCACATGCCGGCCTTCATGCTGCGCTCGGCCCGGCCGCCGCGCCCGGTGGAACCGGCCGATTCGTCGCAGGAGGGCTGAGGCGCCCATGCAGACCATCTTCGTCATGGTCAAATGCGAGCTGGGCCGCGCCTATCAGGTCGCCGACCAGGCCGTGCAGGACGTCGAGCAGGTCTCGGAGGTGCATTCCATCTCCGGCCAGTACGACCTTCTCATGAAGTGCTACCTGGCCCAGGACGCCGACATCGGCCGCTTCGTGACCGAGCACATCCAGACCCTGGCCGGGGTGCGCGACACCTTCACCCTGATCGCCTTCAAAGCCTTCGCCTGAGCGTCCCCCGCGGCGCCCGCCGGCCGGCCCGCCCGCCTCCGGCGGCGCCGGTGCGGGCGCCTGGGCAGGGCCGTCCGCACCCCTTCGCCGGACGCGCAACAGATTGGAGCTTTTCGAGGCCGCCGCCCGCGAAACCGTTGACTTGACGGTGGTGTTACCCCAAACGTTCGGGCATGTCCTCTTACCCTTCCCGACCCGTCCGTCGGCGCAGCGCAGCCACCCGGAAGCCGGGGCCGGCCAGAGGCGGTTCCCCCGTTCTGCGCTCCGGCATGCTCGCCCTGGTGGCCGCCTGCGCCGTCGCCGTCGCCACGCCGGCGGGCGCCCAGGCGCCGGCCCCGACCGCTTCCGGCCCCGCGCCGGCCCAGCAGCAAGAGCCCCCGGTCCTGCTGAGCGCGGACCGGATGAGCTTCGACGAGGGGCTGGGAATCGTCACGGCGTCGGGCAACGTGGAGCTGTCGCAAGGCCCGCGCAGCGTGCGGGCCGACACCATCACCTACAACCAGCGGACCAAAGTGGTCACGGCGAGCGGGAACATCCGTCTCGTCGAGCCGTCGGGCGACATCCTGTTCGCCGACTACGCCGAGCTGACCGACGACCTGCGCGACACCTTCATCGAGAACATCCGCGTCCTGATGACGGACAACAGCCGTATGGCCGGCACCGAGGGCGAACGGCGCGAGGGGCGGCTGACCCGCCTGAACCGCGCCGTCTACAGCCCTTGCGAGCTTTGCAAGTCCGATCCGACCCGTCCACCCCTGTGGCAGATCCGCGCCGTCCGCGTCGTTCACGACAACGAGGCGAAGGAGGTCCGCTACAAGGACGCGGTGATGGAGATGTTCGGCGTCCCCTTCGCCTATCTGCCCTACCTGTCGCACCCCGACCCGACGGTGGAGCGCAAGTCGGGTTTTCTTGCGCCGAGCTTCCGCAACAGCACCGACCTCGGCTTCGGGGTGCTGTCGCGCTACTACATCGACATCGCACCGGACCAGGACGCCACCCTGGACGTCGGCGCCTACACCAGGCAGGGTCCGATCGTCGGCGGCCAGTACCGCAAGCGCTTCGAGGCGGGCCGGCTCCAGCTCGACGGCTCGGTGACGCGGGGCGACCTGGCCAATGGGTCGACCGGCACCAAGGACAAGCGCATGCGCGGCTACGCCGCCGCCAAGGGCCTGTTCGAGATCGACGAGCGCTGGCGCTGGGGGTTCGACCTGAAGCGGGCCAGCGACGAGTTCTACCTGCGCCGCTATTTCGACCTGCGCGACGAGGTGCTGACCAGCCGGGCCTATATCGAGGGATTCAACGGGCGCAACTACGCCGCGGTGAACGGCTACAGCTTCCAGGACCTGCGTTACGGCAACCCGGTGCAGGAGCCGCTCGTCCTGCCCGAGGCGCGCTACACCGCGCTGGGCGAGCCGGACAGCCTGCTGGGCGGGCGCTGGTCCTTCGGCAGCGGCCTGCTCGGCATCACCCGCCCCAAGGACGGCGGCCCCAACACGCGGCGCATCCATGTGCAGCCGGGCTGGGAGCGCGACTTCGTGTCCGGTGCCGGTTTCATCACGACCCTGTCGGGCAGCGTGCTGGTGGCCGGCTACGCGGCCAACCACTTCAACCCGGGCGACCCGACGGTGCGGGGCAACGAGACCTTCGACCGCCTGCGCGTCTTCCCGCAGGCCCAGGCCACCGTGCGCTACCCCTTCGTGCGCTACGGCGAACGCTCCCAACAGCTCATCGAGCCGATCGGCCAGCTCACCGTGGCGCCCAGGACCCGCAACAACGCGGAGTACCCGAACGAGGACAGCCTCGACGTCGAGTTCGACGAGGTGAACCTGTTCATGCCCAACCGCTTCACCGGAATCGACCGGCTGGACGGCGGCAGCCGCATCACCTACGGCCTGCGCACCGCGATCGACGGCTACACGGCCGGCTCGGCAAGCCTCTTCCTCGGCCAGAGCTTCCGTCTCGTCGACACCACGGCGTTCGGTGGCGGCACCGGCCTGGAGGACCGCCAGTCGGACTATGTCGGCCGCCTCGACCTCACGCCGGCGGGCTGGCTCGACCTCAACTACAGCTTCCGCATCGACCACGAGACGCTGAAGCCGCGCCGCCACTCGCTGAACGCATCGGCCGGCGTGCCGGAGTTCCGCCTCTCCACCGCCTACACCTACGTGGACCAGACCCAGGATCGCTCCATCCAGGGCCGGGATCAGGTGGAGCAGGCGACCTTCGCCTTCGGCTCGCAGTTCCTGCCCTACTGGTCGGCCAGCCTGGCCCACGTCCAGGCCATGCGCCCCGACGCCGGCCCGCGCGCCAGCATGGCCGTGCTGACCTATCAGGACGAGTGCCTGATCTTCCAGACGATCGCGCGGCGCGACTACACCACAGGCCCGACCGGCGAGACCGACGGCAACACCATCTTCATGCGATTCGTCTTCAAGAACGTCGGCGAAGTCCGCACCCCCGGCATCAGCGCCGGCTTCCTCGGCCCCTCCACGGAGAGCGGACGCTGACCGCCGGGGCGGCGCTCAGCCCAGATGGGGGATCACATCGGACAGGCGGCCGACCCTGAGGGTGGCCGCCGCCGCACCGTCCCCACCGCCCTCCTCCATCGCCGCCAGCAGGACCCGCCGCCCGACGCCGGCCGTCCGCGCCGCCTCCATGTCCGTCGCCTGATCACCCAGGAACACCGAGCGGGCGAGGTCGAGATCGAGCCGCCGCGCCGCCTCCAGGATCATG
>JAEZHQ010000575.1 GCA_023416455.1 Pseudomonadota bacterium
GGCCGCTCCAGCGCGGCGGCCAGCGCCGCCCGCTCGCGCTCCGGCAGCACGGCCTTGAGGATGCGACCGCCGGAGGCGCGGAACGCCTCGGCGACCGCGCCGTCGGCGCCGGGCTCGATCACCGCGAACAGGGCCGAACCGCCGGGCTCCAGCGCGGCGGCGACGGCGCGGACGAAGCCGCGGTCGAGCCCCAACCCGGCTCCGCCGTCGTCCGCCGCATCGCCCTGGCCGTGGTTCCGGCCATGGCCGTGGCGCAGGATGTGCTCGACCAGATCGTGCCAGAATCGGCGGGGCATCGCATCGGCGATGCGGTCGCCGATGGCCTGCGCGAGGTGGAGCCGGCCGCTCTCGTCGCGCACGGCGACGCAGGCGTCGTCCAGCCCGATCCGCCGGTCGGCGGCAAGGCCACGCAGACGGCGCAGCACCGTGTCGGCGGTGTCCATCCCGGCGAAGGCGACGACCAGAAGCTCGTGCATGGGCACATCCCCAGTGGCGACGGGGGTGTCCGGCTACGGACGCACCACCTTGCCCGGATTCATCAGGTTGTGCGGGTCGAGGGAGCGCTTCAGGTCGCCCATGACGGCGTAGGCGTCGCCGGCCTCGCGCTCCAGGAACTCCATCTTGCCATAGCCGACGCCATGCTCGCCGGTGCAGGTGCCGCCCATGGCCAGCGCCCGCGCGACCATGCGGTCGTTGAGCCGCTTGGCCTCGGCCATCTCCTCGGGCCGATCGGGATCGATGACGTAGACGAGATGGAAGTTGCCGTCGCCCACATGGCCGACCAGCGGGGCCAGGAGCGTGGATTCGGCGATGTCGCGCTTGGTCTCCAGGATGCAGTCGGCCAGCCGCGAGATCGGCACGCAGACGTCGGTCGGCCAGCCCTTGGAACCGGGACGGAGGGCCAGCGCCGCGTAATAGCCGTCGTGGCGGGCCTGCCAGAGGCGGGAGCGGTCCTCCGGCCGGGTCGCCCAGGAGAATTCCATCCCGCCGTTCTCCGCGGCGATGGCGGCGACCATCTCCGCCTGCTCCTCGACGCCCCGCGCGGTGCCGTGGAACTCGAAGAACAGGGTGGGGACGACCGGGTAGTCCAGCTTGGAGTATCGGTTGACGGCGTCCATCTGGACTTCGTCCAGCAGCTCGATCCGGGCGACGGGAACGCCGGACTGGATGGTCTGGATCACCGTGTCCACGGCGCCCCGGATGTCCTTGAACGGGCAGACGGCGGCGGAGACGGCCTCGGGGATGCCGTAAAGACGCAGCGTCACCTCGGTGATGATGCCGAGGGTGCCCTCGGCGCCCACGAACAGGCGCGTCAGGTCGTAGCCGGCGGCCGACTTGCGGGCGCGCCCCCCGGTCCGGATCACCCGCCCGTCGGCCAGCACCACGGTGAGGCCCAGCACGTTCTCGCGCATGGTGCCGTAGCGCACCGCGTTGGTGCCGCTGGCCCGGGTCGAGGCCATGCCGCCCAGCGAGGCGTCTGCCCCGGGGTCGATCGGGAAGAACAGGCCGGTGTCGCGCAGATGCTCGTTGAGTTGCTTGCGCGTCACCCCGGCCTGCACGGTGACGTCCAGATCCTCGGGGCTGACGCGCAGCACCTCATTCATGCCCGACAGGTCGATGCAGACGCCGCCGTGCAGCGCGGCGACCCCGCCCTCCAGCGAGGTCCCGGTGCCGAAGGGGATGATCGGCAGCCCGTGCCGGGCGCAGATGGCGACGACGGCGCTCACCTCCTCGGTGGAGCGGGCGAAGGCGACCCCGTCCGGGGGGGCGATGGAATGGTAGGATTCGTCCTTGCCGTGGTGTTCGCACACAGCAGCGGAGGTGCTGAAGCGCTCGCCGAGGAGGGCCGTGAAGGCGGCCTTCGCCTCGTCGGTGAGGGCGGCGCGGGGCTGGGTGGATGAAACGGCGGTCATCGGACGGGGCCTCCCCTTCGGAGCTGGCTGCCGGTGCGGCAGGGCAAGCAGGCTAAGGCCGCAAGGGGCGCGCTGGCAAGACGGGGCCTACCGGCTGCCTAGTTGACCTTCTTGTGCGCCGCCTGCCCCGGGAGGTCGGCCAGGCCGCCCGGCGGCAGGCGGTCGATCAGGCGCAGGACCAGTTCCTCCAGGCGGTTCATCGCGCCGCGCTCGGCGGCGAGGCTCTCGAGCTGGCCCATGAGGGTGGACTGGTTCTCCAGCACCTTGCCCAGCAGCGATTCCATCCGGCCGAGCAGCAGCCGTGTCTCGCCCGGCCCGGCCTCCGACCGTTCCAGGCGGCGGCCGAGCCTGCGGGCGTCCTGCACGATGTCCCGCTCGCTCTCCAGAAGGGCGTGAAGGTTGCGGAGAATGTCCGCGAAAGGAGGCTCTTGTTCGCGCATGGCGAAACTATCCTTCGCACCGCCGGGGAGGGTCAACGCGACAAAAGGGCGCCGCCGGGCGGCGGCTCATGCCGTCCCGCCGCATCAGGGCGCCCCATAGCCGCCGCCGCCCGGCGTCTCCACCACCAGCACGTCGCCGGCCTCCAGGGCGGCGCTGCCCTGGGCGCCGAGGTCGAGGATCCGGAGGTCGGCGCGCCGGACCCAGTTGCGGCCCACCTGCCCGGGCGCCCCGCCCTTCAGGCCGAAGGGAGGCACCCGGCGGTGGTTGGACAGGACGGCGGCGGTCATCGGCTCCAGGAAGCGCAGGCGCCGCACCACCCCGTCGCCGCCGCGCCAGGCCCCGGCGCCGCCCGCCCCGCGGCGGATGCGGAAGCTCTCCAGCAGGACCGGAAAGCGCCACTCCAGCACCTCCGGGTCGGTGAGGCGGGAGTTGGTCATGTGGGTGTGCACCGCATCCGTCCCGTCGAAGCCCGGCCCGGCGCCGGAGCCGCCGCAGACCGTCTCGTAATACTGGTGGCGGGCGTTGCCGAAGGTGACGTTGTTCATGGTGCCCTGGGCCGAGGCCAGCACGCCCAGCGCGCCGTACAGCGCGTCAGTGATGCACTGGCTGGTCTCCACGTTGCCGGCGGCCACGGCGGCCGGGTGGCGGGGGGCCAGCATGCTGCCGGGCGGGATGACGATCTCGATGGGGCGCAGGCAGCCCTCGTTCATGGGGATGTCGTCGTCGACCAGCGTGCGGAAGACATAGAGCACGGCCGCCCGGCAGACCGCCGCCGGCGCGTTGAAGTTGCCGTCGAGCTGCGGGCTGCTGCCGGTGAAGTCGACCCGGGCCGACCGGCGG
>JAEZHQ010000012.1 GCA_023416455.1 Pseudomonadota bacterium
GGTCGGCGCGACGGGCGCCGCCGTTCCAGGCGGCCAGCAGCAGCGCCAGCACCAGCACCGGCACGGACGCGGCGGCGGCCAGGACGCCCAGATGCCAGCACAGCGGCATGGCCCGCCGCGTCGCGGCGGCGGGCGAAGGCAGGGGGGGTGGTCTCTCCATGGGGCTTCCGGTCCGGCGTGGCGTCCGCCGCGGTTGTTGCGGCATTTCGGGGGCGGGGGGCCGTCCGGTTGTGCGGCGGCTTTACCCGAACCTCCGTTGAGGGTAGTGTGGGGCAACACGCAAGGATAGGGCTCGGTGCTGTCCGGGGATGGACATGAGCGACGCTCCGCTGCTTGAGCTGACCGAGCAGGACTATCTCCAGATGGAGGAGGCGCTGTCCCAGACGGCGCGCGGCCGGGCGTTCCTGCGCATGCGCGACCGCCGGACGCGGATCGTCGCCTCCGACGATTTCCACCGTCTGGCCGGCGCGCTCGAACGGCAGGTCGACCGCCTGCGGGGGGTCGAGCCCGGCGCCATGGCGCGGGTTTCGGGCGACGGCATGCCGCTCCTCCAGCAGGAGCTGACGGCCATCACCCAGGTGGTGCGCGAGACGCGCAGCGACGTCGCCTCGCTGAAGCCCGCCGACACCGGGGCCAACCGCATCGAGGCGGCGACCGGCGAGCTGGACGAGATCGTCGCCGCCACCGAGCGCGCCACCACCGACATCCTCAACGCCACCGAGAAGATCCAGGAAATCACCCAGTGCATCCCGCGCGACGACCCCGATCTGGCGGAACTGGCCGACGCCATCGAGGCGTGGTGCATGGAGATCCTGACCGCCTGCTCCTTCCAGGACATCACCGGCCAGCGCACCACCAAGGTCGTCAACACGCTGCGCTACATCGAGCAGCGCGTGAACACGATGATCGGCATCTGGGGCGTCGAGCGGGCCGGGGTGCCGGGCGCCGAGCCGGCGGCGACGACCGCCCACCGCAAGCTGGGCGACACGCGCCCCGACGCCCACCTGCTGAACGGGCCGCAGCTCGGCGGGCCGGGGGTCAGCCAGGATGCCATCGACGCGCTGTTCGCCAGCCTGGCCACCACGCTTCCGCAGGTGATGGAGCGGGCCGAGCCGGCCGAGCCGGCCGAGCCCGCAGCAGCCCGGCATCCGGCACCGGCGGTCCCGCCCGTGCCGGCCGCCGCCTCGCAATCCGACATCGACCGACTGTTCGCCTGATGGCGGGGGGGAAGGAGGCCGGCATGAGCGACCACACCCGTTCGACCGAGCCGTTGCCAGGCTCGCCCCCCGCCGGCCGCGGCGGCGGGGGAGGGGAGAACCCGACCGGCGGTTCAGGGACACCACGTCGCCATGGCCTATGAGGGCACCTTCAAGTCCCGGATCCGGCTGACCCAGGATCAGCTCGACCGGGTGTGCGAGCGCCATCTCCGCTTCGCGGAGGGGCGGCCCAACGGCGCCCGCGCCAACCTGCCCTTCTTCGACCTGGCGGGGCTCGACCTGTCCGGGCGCAACCTGACCGGCGCCCATCTGTCCGGCGCGATCCTGCGCGACGCCAAGCTGACGGGCGCCATTCTCGACCATGCCGACCTCTACGGCGCCGACCTGCGCGGCGCCAACCTGTCCGACGCCCGCCTGTACCGCACCGACCTGCGCGGCGCCAACGTGCGCGGGGCCCTGCTGGACGGCGCCGTCATGGTCGAGGTCGACCTGCGCGACGGCAGCATGGTCAACAAGACCAGCGCCGGCGAACTGAAGGTCATCGGCTTCGAGCCCGGGCCGGCCGACATGGGCGCGGCCAGCCTGACCAACGCCGACATGGCGCGGGCCAAGCTGTCGGGGAGCTTCGCGCGGGCCGCCGACTTCAGCAACACGCGGCTGGTCGGCGCGCGGCTGGAGCGCACGGACCTGCGCGACTGCAACTTCTCCGGGGCCGACCTCCAGGGCGCCGACCTGACCGGCGCCGACCTGCGCGGGGCGCGTCTGGACGGCGCGCGGATCGAGGAGATGGGGCTGTCCGTGGCCATCCGCACGGACGCCGAGGCCGCCGCCGCCGCCTCGGCGCCGCCGCCGGCCGTCGAGACCGACGGCGAGGCGGCGCTTCCGGCGCTTCCCGCGGGCGCGCTGGAGGAGCTGCTGACGCAGCATCTCCTGTGGCTCGGCAGCGGGGGACGGCAGGGGCGGCGGATCGACCTCACCGGGCTCAACCTGGACGGGGCCGACCTGTCGGGACGGACGCTGACGCTGGCCAAGGGCACGGGGGTCAACCTGCGCCACGCCCGCCTGCAAGGCGCGCAGCTTCAGGCGGCGCAGCTCGACGGCGCCGACCTGCGCTCGGCCGACCTGCGCGGGGCCGACCTGCGCGGGGCCAACCTCGACCGCGCCATCCTGATCGACGGCTGCCTCGACCGCGCCGACCTCGGCACGCTGCTGCTCAGCGCCGGCGCCCGCATCATGCGCGCCTCGCTGGTGCGCGCGCGCATGGCCGGCGCCTCGCTGGCCGGGACCAACCTCAAGGGTTGCGACCTGACGCTGGCCGACCTGACGGGCTGCGACCGCCGCGGCGCCGACCTGGACGGCGCCATCCTGGAAGGAACGCGGCTCGGCCAGCCCGCCTGATCCGGCCGGCCGGTAAAACCTGACGGATCAATGCGATGGCATTGATCGAAGGAGTGATACCAGGGCCGGAAAGTCCTGACGTCCGGCCCTGGTATCCGGCCGCGACCGCGGCCGCGCGCCCATATGGGCGCGAAGCCAAGGCCCGCGGAGGCGGGCCGCCCGGCGTATGAGGGTCCGGAAAGGTCCGACCACAGGTCGGATCTTTCCGGAATTGGTATGATGCGCGATCAGCCGAGCGGGAAGCGCACGGTCGCCACGGTTCCCTGGCCGGGGACGCTGGACAGCGCGACGCTGCCGCCGTGCAGTTCGACCAGCGCGCGGGTGATGGTCAGGCCGAGCCCGGCGCCCTCGTGGCGGCGGTTCAGGTTCATCTCGGCCTGCTGGAACGGCTCGAACACGCGGTCCAGCGCCTCGGGCGGGATGCCGATGCCGGTGTCCTCGATGGCCAGGACGACCGCGCCGGCGGGGTCCCGCCCGGCGGTCACCCGGGCGCGGCCGCCCGGCGGGGTGAACTTCACGGCGTTGGAGAGCAGGTTCAGCAGGATCTTCATCACCGCCCGGCGGTCGGCGTGCAGCCCGACCGGCAGCGGGCCGGTGTCGTCGACCAGCGTCACCTCTCCCTTGGCGGCGCGGTCGCGCAGCATGTGCAGGCAGGAGCGCACGACCCCGCCCAGGTCGATGGTCTCCAGCGACAGCCGGTGCTCGCCCGCCTCGATCCGCGACATGTCCAGCACGTCGTTGATGATTCCCAGCAGGTGGGCGCCGCCTTCGTGGATGTCGGCCGCGAACTCCGCGTATTTCGGCTCGCCCATGGGGCCGAGCGCCTGGTCCTTGAGGAGTTCGGAGAAGCCGATGATGGCGTTGAGCGGCGTGCGCAGCTCGTGGCTCATGTTGCTGAGGAAGGCGCTCTTGGCCTCCGCCGCCGCCTCCGCCCTGGCCTTGGCCTCGACCAGCGCGCGCTCGGCCAGCTTGCGTTCGGTGATGTCGCGCAGATAGGCGGTGAAGAACAGCTCCTCCCCGACCCGGCTGGGGGCGATGGACAGCTCGGCCGGGAAGCGCGCGCCGTCGCGGCGCATGGCGGTGACCTCGACGCGGCGGCCGATCATGCCGCCGCTTCCGCCGGCGCCGGACAGGAAGCGGGCGAAGCCGGTGCGATGGGTGGCCCGGACGTCGGCGGGGATGATCAGATCCTCCATCCGCCGGCCCAGCACCTCGGCGCGCCGCCACCCGAAGATCTCCTCCGCCGCCGGGTTGAACTCCACCAGCAGCCCCGAGGCGTCCACGGTGACCACGCCGTCGAGCGCCGATTCGACGATGGCCTGCTTGCGCGCCTCGCTGCGGCGCAGCTCGGCGTCGAGGCGGGCGCGCTGGATGGCGCTGGCCAGCAGCGCCGCCGCGGTCCTCAGCACCTCCACCTCGCGCGCGCCCCAGGGGCGGCCCGCGGCCCCGTCGAAGGCGATGTGGCCCCACCAGACGCCGTCGGGCAGGATCGGCACCGACAGCCGGCCGTCCGGCCCGTGGGC
>JAEZHQ010000013.1 GCA_023416455.1 Pseudomonadota bacterium
CGATCGTTGCGCGAGGCACGCTGCTGGCGGCGCTGGGCTATCGCGAGGACGATTCCGGCAAGCGCAGCCTCGACGTCCTGGTTTCGCGCCTGCGCAGAAAAATAGAAATCACCATGGGCGGCAAGGCGCCGATTCAGACGGTGCACAACCGCGGTTACCTGTTTTCGGCTCCGGTGCGGGAAATCGGCTTTCCGGAAAAACAGGCTGATAGAACGCCCGGCAATGACGCTGAAAAATCGGTGAAGTGAACAGGCCGAATCGCTGAAGGCACGGCGTAGCCGTGCCGGTTGAGGGCATTTCCCGGGACTTTTTGAGTGTGATGCGGACGACGCCTTCAGGCGCCGTCCGCATCAGTCGGGCACCAGGATCGAGGCGCCGGTGGTCTTGCGCCCTTCCAGCTCCCGGTGCGCCCGCACCACCTCGCTCAGGGGGTAGCGCCGGCGGATGTCGACGGCGAGCCGCCCCGACCCGACCATGTCGAACAGTTCGGCCGCCATGACCTCCATCCGGGTCCGATCGGCGATGTGGGTGAAGATGCCGGGGCGGGTGAAGAACAGGGAGCCGCGCGACGCCAGGTCCCGCGAGTCGATGGGCGGCAGCGGGCCGGAGGCGTTGCCGAAACTGACGAACATGCCCAGCGGCCGCAGACAGTCCAGCGACGTCCGGTAGGTGTCGCGGCCGACCGAGTCGTAGACCACCGGCACGCCTTCGCCTCCGGTGATCGCGCGCACGCGGTCCACGACGTTCTCGCGGCCGTGGATGATGACGTGATGGCAGCCGTGGGCGAGCGCCACCTCGGCCTTCTCGTCGCTGCCGACCGTGCCGATCACGGTCGCCCCCAGATGCCTGGCCCATTGGCTGAGCAGCAGCCCGACCCCGCCGGCCGCCGCGTGCAGCAGGATGACGTCGCCGGGTTTGACCGGGTAGGTCTGGCGGAGCAGATACTGCGCGGTCAGCCCCCGCACCATCATGGTGGCGGCGGTCTCGAAGGGCAGGGCATCCGGCAAGCGCAGCAGGGCGGCGGCCGGCATCACCCGGGCGGTGGCGTAGGCGCCGAGGACCCGGTGGGCGTAGGCGACCCGGTCGCCGGGGGCCAGCCCCTCCACCCCGGGTCCGATCTCCTCGACCACGCCCGCCGCCTCCACGCCGAGGCCGGTGGGCAGCGGGTGCGGGTACTGGCCGGAGCGGTAGTAGACGTCCAGGAAATTCAGCCCGACCGCATGCTGGCGCACCAGCACCTCGCCGGGGCCGGGCGGTGCCAGGGTGGCGGCGGCGTAGACCATGACCTCCGGCCCGCCGGTGCGGTCGATGCGAACCGTTCTGTTCATCCGTTCCTGCCCTTCGTGTGGGGGTGGGGGTGTCGAGCCGGCGTCAATCCTCGGCGAAGACCGGCGGGCGCTTTTCGATGAAGGCGGTGACCGCTTCCCGGTGCTGCGTGGTCTTGTGCGCCATCGCCTGGAAGCCGGCCGAGATTTCAAGCAGCGATTCCAGGCGCATGTGCTGGCCCTCGCGGAGCAGGCGCTTGGTCATGCGCAGCGTCGGGCCGGGATTGGCGGCGATGCGGGCGGCCAGCCGGCCGGCCTCGGCCAGCAGCTCGCCCGCCGGCACCACGCGGGACACCAGACCGCAGGCCAGCGCCTCGGCGGCGGTCAGCGGATCGCCGGTGAAGGACATCTCCGCCGCCTTCGATTCGCCGACCACGCGCGGCAGCAGCCAGGCCCCGCCGTCGCCGGGCACGATGCCGACCTTGATGAAGCTCTCGGCGAAGGTCGCCGTCTCGGACGCGATGCGGATGTCGCACATGCAGGTCAGGTCGCAGCCGGCGCCGATGGCCGGGCCGTTGACCGCGGCGATGGTCGGGACGTCCAGATTGTAGAGGGCCAGCGGCAGGCGCTGGATGCCGTTGCGGTACTCCTCGCGGATGCGCGCCGGGGCGATGTCCTGCTCGAAGAAGCGCTTCATGTCCTTGACGTTGCCGCCGGAACTGAAGACCGGTCCGGCCCCGGTCACGATGACCACCCGCACCGACGGGTCGGTGCGGATGCGCTCGCAGGCGGCGACGAACTCCGGCACGGCGCTGTTGCCGGTCAAGGCGTTGCGGGTCTCCGGCTGGTTCATCGTCAGGGTGACGATGCCGCCGTTCTGCTCGTACTTCAGGAACTCGGTCAAGGACGGTCTCCCGGTGGGCGTCGTGCGAAGGGGGGCGGCGTCATACCAGCGGCACCGGTCTTTGACCGGTGCCGCTGGAGGGCCGCGACGGCGGCCCCGCGGGCTCATGCCCGCGGAGCCAAGGGGCCGGACGGCCCCGCGGGCAATTGAGGAAGGCTTTTGATGGGTCACCATCACATGCCGTTGGTATCAGGCGCCCGGGGTGACAGGGCGGTGCGGATGAAGTCCAGCACCGGCCCGTCGGTGCCGTGCACCAGCGCCTCGCCCAGCCGGCGGTTCCAGTAGCTTTCCGAACCGCCGGCGAGGCGCCAGGCGTGCAGGCGCCGGGTGTGGAGTTGCAGGTCGAACTCCTCGGTGATCCCGATGGCGCCGTGCACCGCGTGGCCGAGGGACGCCACCACCACCGCGGCCTCGCTGGTGCGCGCCTTGGCGAGCGCGGCCAGCATCGGATCGGGCAGGGGGCCGGCCGAGCCGCAGCCCATGCGGGCGGCCATGCGGGCCGCCGCCACCTGTTCGGCCATGACGCTGAGGTGATGCTGGATCGCCTGGAACTTGCCCACGCTGCGTCCGAACTGCGTCCGTTCGTTGGCGTGGTTGAGGGCGCTGCGGAAGACGCTGTCCATGGCGCCGGCCAGCTGGGCCGCGTACAGGGCGGCCTCGGCCGCCCGCCAGTCGGGGGGTGTCGCCGGCCGCAGCCGTGCCGCCGCCGCGTCGCGGCCGGTCCAGCGCAGATCGGCGTCCACCGAATGGTGGCCCCGCCGGGTCTTCTCCGCCGCCGCCGCCGCCGTCGGCAGCAGGGCCAACTCCGCGCCGAGATCGACCAGCACCCAGTCGGCAACCGCGCCATAGGCGACCCCCCGGCACAGCAGCGGGCCGTCCGCCCCGGCGCCGTGGAGCCGGGCGAGGGCGATGGAGCCCTCCGGCGCGGCCACGCCGTCCGCGGTCAGCACGGCGCGGGCCATCATGGTCTGCGCCAGCGGCAAGGGCAGGGCGTGCCGGCCGCAAGCCTCGATGATCGGCTGGGCCTCGTGGAGGCCGAGCCCGACACCGCCATGCTCTTCGGCCACCAGGGCGTCGGCGAAGCCTCCCTCCTGGATCGCCGCCCACAGCGCGGCCGTCGGCCCGCCGCCCTCGATCTCCCGCACCACGCGCGGCGTGCAGCGGTCGCGGAAGAGCTGCTCCACCGCATCCGTCAGCATACTGTCCATCATCATGCCACCTCAGCGCAGGCCAAGACCGCGCGCGATCATGCCGCGCAGCACTTCGCGGGTACCGCCCCGCAGGGAAAAGGACGGCGCCACCTGGGTCGTGTAGGCCAGGATGCGCGCCAGCTCGTCGGGCAGGGGGGCGTCGGGGCAGGCGTGCAGGGCGTCGGCGATGAGCGTCGGGGTGAGCTGCTCCAGCTCGGTCCCCAGATCCTTCACCAGCGCCGCCTCCACCACCGGGCTTTCGTTGCGGGCCAGCTTGCCGGTGATCGCCACCGACATGGCCCGCAGCACCGCCAGATGCGCCACCAGCTTGCCCGCCAGGGCCAGCGACTGCGCGCTGGGGCGGTCCTGCCGGCGCAGGAAGGCCAGCCACTCGTTCACCAGCACGACGCAGGAATAGAGCCGTTCCGGGCCGCTGCGCTCGAAGGCCAGCTCGGCGGTGACCTGGCTCCAGCCGCTGCCTTCCTCGCCGACCAGGGCGTCCTCGGGCAGGTCGACGTCGGTGAAGAACACCTCGCAGAAATGCGCGTCGCCGGCCAGATCGGCGATCGGGCGCACCGTGACGCCGGGCAGCGACAGGTCGACGATGAGCTGGGACAGTCCCTTGTGGCGGTCTTCCGGGCCGCCGGAGGTGCGCACCAGAGCGATCATCCAGTGCGAATGCTGGGCGTAGGTGGTCCAGATCTTCTGGCCGTTCAGCCGCCAGCCCCGGTCGGTCCGCACCGCGCGGGTGCGCACGCTGGCCAGATCCGACCCGGCGTTGGGCTCGCTCATGCCGATGCAGAAGAAGCCTTCGCCCCGGCAGATGCGCGGCAGATAGAACCGCTTCTGCGCCTCGGTGCCGTATTTGGCCAGCAGCGGCCCGCTCTGGCGGTCGGCGAACCAGTGGGCCGCCACCGGGGCGCCGGCGTTCAGCAGTTCCTCGATCAGCACGTAACGGGCGAAGGGGCTGCGTCCCCCGCCGCCATACTCGGTCGGCAGGGTGAGGCCGAGCCATCCCCGCGCGCCGAGCGCGCGGCTGAACGCGGCATCGAAGCCCGACCAGGAGCGCGCCCGCCTCTCGGCGGGGATGGTCGCCATGGCGTCCTTCAGGAAGGCGCGAACCTCCGGACGCAACGCCTCGTCCTCGGGCGGTATGGCGGTCGGTGAAAGTTGGTCCAGCATTCCGGGCAAGCCTCGACTTCGGGTCGTTCCTGTGGCGGCGCCTTCACGGCGCCGTCCCTATGAATCGTCATGGATTGTTCATCGCCGGGCGGGATCAGATCACGCCGGCCTTGGACAGGCTGGCCAGCGCCTCCCCGTCCAGGTCCAGCAGGCCCCCCAGCACCTCCGCCGTGTGCTCGCCCAGGCGGGGCGGGGCGTTGCGGTAGCTCACCGGGGTTTCCGAGAGCCGGATCGGGTTGGCGACCAGCGGGATCGGCCCGGCCTCCGGGTGCGGCAGGCTGATCCTCATGCCGCGCGCCTGCACCTGGGGGTCGGCGAAGACCTCGGCCAACCCGTTGATCGGCCCACAGGGGACGTTCGCCGCCTCCAGGATGCCGATCCAGGCGCCGGTGGTGCGCGCCGGCGTCCGTTCGCGGATCATCCCGGCCAGGAGGTTGCGGTTCGACACCCGGGCCGTGTTGGTGCGGAAGCGCTCGTCCTCCGCCCAGCCGGGCTCGCCCAGCGCCGCGCACAGGCGGGCGAACTGGCCGTCGTTGCCGATCGCCAGGATCATGTGGCCGTCGGCGGTGGGGAAGTCCTGATAGGGGACGACGTTGGGATGGGCGTTGCCGAGGCGCGGGGGCTGCGCGCCGGAATAGAGATAATTCATGCTCTGGTTGGCAAGGCAGGCCACCTGCACGTCCAGCAGCGCCAGGTCGATGTGCTGGCCGACGCCGGTGACGTCGCGATGGGCGAGCGCTGCCAGAACCGCGGTTGCCGCGTAGAGGCCGGTCATCAGGTCGGTCACCGCGACGCCGACCTTCAGCGGGCCGCCCCCGGGCTCGTCGTCGCCGCGGCCGGTGACGCTCATCAGGCCGCCCATGGCCTGGATCAGGTAATCGTAGCCGGCGCGGGGGGCGTAGGGGCCGGTCTGCCCGAAGCCGGTGATCGAGCAGTAGATGAGGCGGGGGTTGACCGCCTTCAGGGACTCATAATCGAGCCCCAGCTTGCGCAGGCCGCCGACCTTGAAATTCTCGATGAGGATGTCGCTCCTGGCGGCCAGCTCGCGCACCATGCGCTGGCCGTCGGGCGTGGTGAAATCGATGGTGACCGACTTCTTGTTCCGGTTGGCGCAGAGGTAATAGGCGGAGTCCGCCAGGGTCTCGCCCGCCTCGTCCTTCAGGTAGGGCGGCCCCCAGCCCCGGGTGTCGTCGCCCGCACCCGGGCGTTCGACCTTGATCACTTCCGCCCCCAGATCGGCGAGGATCTGGCTGGCCCAGGGGCCGGCGAGGATGCGCGACAGGTCGAGCACGCGGATGTGCGCCAATGCTCCAGTCATGAACGTTGCTCCCTTTCCCCGACCCCGGCGACCGCAACCGATCGCCGGGCCTCCGCTTCAGCCGGGCGTCGTGTAGGCGGTCTTCAGGACGGTGTAGAAATCCACCGCCGCCCGGCCCTGCTCGCGCGGGCCGTAGGACGACCCCTTCCGGCCGCCGAAGGGGACGTGGTAGTTCAGGCCCGTGGTCGCCTGGTTGACCTTGACGACGCCGGCCACGATGTTGCGCTTGAAGTGCGAGGCGTGCTTGAGGCTGGACGTGCAGATGCCGGCCGACAGCCCGAACTCGGTGTCGTTGGCCACCGCCAGGGCCTCGTCGTAATCGCGGACCCGCAACACCGCCGCCACCGGGCCGAAGATTTCCTCCCGGCTGATGCGCATGGCGGGGGTGGCCTCGGTGAACAGGGCCGGTTGCAGGAAATGGCCGTCGGTGGGCCGGCGCAGCACCTCGCCGCCCCAGCGCAGCCGGGCGCCGTCCTCCCGGCCGATGGCGATGTAGCGGAGATCCTGGTCGAGCTGGTTGCGATCGACCACCGGGCCGATGTGGGTGGCGCGGTCGAGGGCGTGCCCGACCGTCAGCCCCTTCAGCCGCTCCAGGAGCGCCGCGACGAAGCGGTCGTGGATTCCCTCGGTGACGACGAGGCGCGACGAGGCGGTGCAGCGCTGCCCGGTCGAAAGGAAGGCGCCGTCGACGGCGCACTCGACCGCAAGATCGAGGTCGGCGTCGTCCAGGACCACCAGCGGGTTCTTGCCGCCCATTTCGAGCTGCATCCGCTTCATGGTGGGCGAGGCGACGCAGGCGGCGGCGATGCGCCGGCCGGTGGCGACCGATCCGGTGAAGCTGACGGCGTCGACGTCGCGGTGTTCGGTCAGCACCCGCCCGACCGCCGAGCCGGGGCCCATCACCAGATTGAGGACGCCGGCCGGCAGGCCGGCGCGCACCAGTATGTCGACCAGCGCCCAGGCCGATCCCGGCACCAGATCCGCCGGCTTGAACACCACCGTGTTGCCGTAGGCGAGGGCAGGCGCGATCTTCCAGGCGGGAATGGCGATCGGGAAGTTCCACGGCGTGATGATGCCGACCACGCCGACCGGTTCGCGCGTGACCTCGACGGCGCTGTCGCCGGTCATGCCGGCCAGCCATTGCCCCTCGATGCGCAGCGCCTCGCCGGCCATGAAGGCGAAGACATGGCCGGCACGGACGACCTCGCCGACGCCTTCGGCCAGGATCTTGCCCTCCTCGCGGGAGAGAAGCCGTCCCAGCTCCTCGCGGCGGTCGAGAATCTCCCGCGAGGCGCGCATCAGGATGTCGTGCCGCTCCTGAAGCGGCGTGCGCGACCAGCCGGGCAGCGCCGCCCTGGCCGCCGCGATGGCCCGTTCGGTGGCGGCGGCATCGGCGCGGGCATAGGCGCCGATGACGTCGGACAGGTCGGAGGGGTTGAGGTTGTCGGTGGTCCCGGTGCCCTCGTCCCAGGCGCCGGCGATCCAGTTCTTGTGAAGCGATGTCATGCGTCGTTTCCTCCGCGAAGGCGAAGCGCCGGGGCGGTGCGTGAAGGCCGGGCGCCGGGCGGCGTCAAACGGCGGTTCCGGCCGCCGCGCGCAGCGCCGTCAGCGTGACGTTCGGGGCCAGGGCATCGGGGTCCAGCAGCAGGTGCAGGATGGCCGGCTTGCCCGAGGCGAGCGCCCTTTCGAAGGCCGGGGCGAAGTCCTCCGTCCGTTCCACCCGCTCGCCGAAGCCGCCGTAGGCGCGGGCCAGCGCGGCGAAGTCCGGATTCTTCAGGCCCGTGCCCGACACCCGGCCCGGATAGGCCCTCTCCTGGTGCAGGCGGATGGTGCCGTACATGCCGTTGTCCACCAGGATCACCACCACCGGCAGGTCGTGCTGCACGGCGGTGGCGAATTCCTGGCCGTGCATCATGAAGCAGCCGTCGCCCGCGAACACCACCACGTCGCGGTCCGGATGGAGCCGCTTGGCGCCGATGCCGGCCGGCAGGCCATAGCCCATCGAGCCGGAGGTCGGGGCGAGCTGGGTGCCGTAGCCGCGGAACCGGTAGAAACGGTGCAGCCAGGTGGCGTAATTGCCGGCGCCGTTGCACAGGATGGCGTCGGGCGGCAGGCGTTCGCGCAGGAAGCCGATGATCTCGGCCATTTGCAGCGACCCCGGCGAGTGCAGGCCGGTGGGATCGTTCCAGGCCAGGAAGTCGGCCCGCGCCGCCGCCGTGAAACCCGCCCAGGCCGGCGCTTCGGGCGCCGCCAGGCCGGCCAGGCCGGCGGTGAACTGGACCGGCGCGGCGTTGATCGCCAGCGTCGGCCGGTAGACCCGTCCCAGCTCGCCCGGGTCGGGATGGACATGCACGAAGCCCTGCGCGGGAACCGGTATGTCGAGCAGCGTGTAGTTCTGGCTCGGCACCTCCGAGAGACGGCCGCCGATGGCGATCACCAGGTCCGCCGATCGGACGCGCTCGACCAGCTTCGGGTTGGCGCCGAAGCCGAGATCGCCGATGAAGCAGGGGTGATCGGCCGGGAACAGCATCTGCCGGCGCAGCGACACCGCCACCGGAAGCTGGAAGCGCTGGGCGAAATCCGCCATCCGCCGCACCGCCTCGGCGTCCCACCGGCTGCCGCCGAGGATGGCCACCGGCCGTTCGGCCTTGCCAAGCAGGCGGTGAAGCTCCTGCATCTGGTCCGGCCCGGGATGGGCCTCGATCGCCGCCACCGGCCGCCCGTCGGGAACGGCGGCGGTCTCGACCAGCATGTCCTCGGGCAGGGCGATGACCACCGGTCCCGGCCGTCCCGAGGTGGCGACGTGGAAGGCGCGCGAAACGATCTCGGGGATGCGGGCCGGCTCGTCGATCTCGGTCGCCCACTTGGCCATCGCCCCGAAGGCGGCGCGGTAGTCCAGCTCCTGCAAGGCGTCGCGCCCGCGCACGCCGCGCTCGACCTGGCCGACGAATATGATCAGGGGCGTGGAGTCCTGCTGGGCGATGTGGATCGCCGAGGCGGCGTTGGCGGCACCGGGGCCGCGGGTGACGAAGCAGACGCCGGGCCTGCCGGTCAGCTTGCCCTGGGCCTCCGCCATCATGCCGGCGCCGCCTTCCTGGCGGCAGACGATGATGTCGGTTCCGGGCGTGTCGTGCAGGGCGTCCAGCACGGCCAGGAAGCTCTCGCCGGGCACGCAGAAGATGTCGCGGACCCCGTTCAGGACCAGCTGATCGACCAGGATCCGGGCGCCGGTGCGGCTGTTCGGCTGGGGAACATTGTTCATGACGTCGTCAAACCGGCTTGGGCGAGGGGACATCTCCGGACGGGCCGGTCTTGGTCACCCCGGCCACCGCGAAATGCTTGGCGGGAACCTCGTTGAGTATGATCCGGATATTGTCGTAGGGGGTCCCGACCGCGCGGTGGAGGGCCTCGGTCACCTCTTTGAAAATGGCGGATTTCTGCTCGTCGGATCGGCCTTCGATCAGGGTGATGTTGACGATCGGCATGTGAGAGCCCTCCCTTGATTGTCGTTAACGCGCGCAGAAATGGCTTACGGCTTCCAGGGCCGGCGCCTGGTAGAGAATCAGGCTGGCGGTGCGCTTCAGCTCCTCGCCCACATCGGCCACCCACTCGTCGGGGCTGTTCTTCGTCGTGGCGGTGACGATCACGCAGCCGGCCGTCACCCCGGTCCAGGTCGTGATGTTGGCGGCGACCGAGGTGACTCCCTCCAGCTGCTCGTCGCGGGTCACCACGAAACCGCGGTCGGCGGAGAGGGCCAGTTCGGCCTCCAGCGCCGCCCAGCTGGTGATGGTCTTGGCGGTTGGCGCCGCGAAGGGTTCCGGACCCAGCAGCGCGCGGCGGCGTTCCGGGTCGAGCGTCATCAGCAGCGCCTTGCCGCCGGCGTTGGCGTGCAGCGGCCCGCGCAGCCAGGTGCCGTAATAGGGGGTGAGCGAGCCCGGATGCTGGGCGATGTCCAGCACCATGCGCTCGTACCCGACGAACAGCGTGAGCAGGGTGGTGACCCGCAGCCGGTTGGACAGCGCCTGGATGATCGGGGCGCCTTCGCGCCGGAGCTGTTCCAGCGGGTGCATCAGCGGCAGCGGCGACAGCGCCTTGGGCGACGGCCAGTAGCGTTTCGCGCCGTCGTGGCGGACCACGAACTCCTGCTCCTCCAGGGTGCGCAGCAGGCGAAGCGTGGTGCTCTGGTCCAGGCCGGCGGCGGCGGCGATCTCCGCAAGCCCGAGGGGCTGCGGCGCCTTCATGAGCACGTCGAGGATGGCCAGCCCGCGCGCCAGCGTGCCGCTTCGCCCGTCCCGGCCAGTGTCTGCGGCGTCGGTCGCCGGCTGTCCTGATAAAGGCATGGTGTCGCCTGTGCGCTCGGTTGTTTGGTTCCGGAACAGTGTCGGCGCTCCTTCGGCCGCATCGCGGGGACCCTCGCGGGCCACGCGACCGGGAAGGGGGCGCTTCGGAAGCCGGCTGGTGCCCGTCGGGCGTCCCGGGACACCGCACCGGATTCCGGCCTTCGGAGATTGTTTGTATATAGGAGTGTCACATGTCGCAAGAATTATTTCATTAAACGAAGGCGCAGCCGCCACGCTTTCCCGTCGGGACCGCGGCGGCGGTGCGGTCGGTGGCCGGGCGCGAAAGCGGGCCATTCTTCGTCGGCAACGGCCCCGGCAACGGCCACGATGGGGGTGTTCATGATGCGCCGCACCATGAAATCCGCAAGGCGGCGGTGCCGGCACGCCGTTGCCGCGGGTGCGGCGCCGGGCCTCCGCCGCGGTGGGTGAGTCGGCATCCGGCCGATTTCTGCAAGGAACGTCGCCGAAAAATGAAAAAACTATGTTGATAATAGGTGGGGCGGATGGTAGAAGCACGAACATATCTTTTGCCCCTGGCAGGGGACCCGAAAGGGGGCGGCCAGGCGCCGGCAGCGCAGGATTTGCGACAGCCGCAATTTCAAAATCAGTTTCACCGCAGAGGACGTGGGTAATGACGGAAGACGGAGTCGCGCTGCTCAGCCCTTGCACGATCCGCGGGGTGACCTTCCCGAACCGGGTGGTGCTGTCGCCGATGATGCAGTTCTCCGCCAAGGACGGCTATGCTTCCGACTGGCATCTCGTCCATTTCGGGAAATTCGCGCTCGGCGGGATGGGCGTGGTGATGACCGAGGTCGTGGCCGTCGAACCGCGGGGGCGGATCAGCTATGGCGACCTGGGGCTCTGGTCCGACGACCAAATCCCCGGCCTCAAGCGCATCGCCGACTATGTCCGCTCGCAAGGGGTGCTGTCCGCGATCCAGCTCGGCCACGCCGGGCGCAAAGGCGCGATGCAGCGCCCTTGGGAGGGCAACCTGCCGCTGGGCGAGGCCGACGCGGCGCGGGGAGAGCCGCCATGGACGCTGGTCGGCCCGTACGGCGAGCCCATCGGCGATGGCTACCCGACGCCGCAGGCGCTTACCATCGACGCGATCAAGGGGATCGTCGAGCGGTTCGCCGAAGCGACCATGCGCGCCGATGCGGCTGGATTCGACGTCCTCGAGATCCACGGCGCCCACGGCTACCTGATCGCCAGCTTCCTGACGCCGCTGGTCAACAAGCGCACCGACCTCTACGGCGGCAGCCTGGAAAACCGGATGCGCCTCGCGCTCGAGGTCACGGCCCGAGTGCGCGCCTGCTGGCCGGCGCACAAGCCTCTGTTCTTCCGTGTCTCCTCCGAAGACGGCGGCGGTCCCGGCGGCTGGAGCGTCGATGATTCCGTTGTGCTGGCCACCGAACTGAAGGCGATCGGCGTCGACGTCATCGACTGCTCGTCGGGCGGGCTGCGCAGTTCGGCCACCTTGCAGGGGCAGGTGCGCGGACCCGGCTATCAGGTTCCCTATGCGGCCGAGATCCGGCGCCGTGCCGGCATCCGGACCATGGCCGTCGGGCTGGTGCTTGACGGGATCCAGGCCGAAGCGGTGCTGCGGGCCGGCGATGCCGACTTCATCGCGGTCGGACGCCAGGCCATGTACGACCCCTATTGGGTGCACCATGCCGCCCAGCAACTCCGGCCCGATCCCGATTTCAAGAATTGGGACGAGCAGGCGGGGTGGTGGCTGGCCCGGCGGGCCGGTGCCCTGGACGCGGTGGGGTACACGCCCGCCGGCACCAGGAAGGCCAACCCCTGACATCGGCGGCGGCACGCCCCCCGCGGGCCGCCCGTTCATCCTTCTGCACCGAGGCCGCCATGCCGCACGCGCACGTCAACGGGGTGGATCTCTATTATGAACGGTCGGGTCCGCCCGACGCGCCTCTGGTCGCCCTGTCCAACTCCATCGGCGCCACCCTGGAGATGTGGGAGCCGCAATGGGAGGCGTTGAGCCGCACCCACGGGGTGCTGCGCTACGACACGCGCGGCCACGGCCGCTCGGGGGTCCTCGACCGGCCGGCCACGGTCGACGATCTGGCCGACGACCTGGTGGGACTGCTCGACGCGCTGCGCGTCGATCGCGCGCACATCGCCGGCCTCTCCCTCGGCGGCATGACGGCGCAGTCGCTGGCGGCCCGTCATCCGCAGCGCGTGATCAGCCTGACCTTGATGGCCACCGCCTGCCACATCACTCCGGCCAGCCGATGGGAGGGGTTGGAGCGGCTGGCGCGGGAGCAGGGCATGGCCGCGCTGGTCGACGGCGCCATGGAGCGGTGGTTCACCGCCGACTTCGCGCGGCGCCGGCCCGATCTGGTGGCGGCGGTGCGGGCCCGCTTCCTGGCCATGGACCCTCGCGGCTACGCGGTGTGCTGCGGCGTCATCCGCGGCATGGATCTGCGCCCCAGCCTGGCCAGGATCACCGCGCCGACGATGATCATCGCCGGAGCCGAGGACACCGCCACCACGCTGGCGCACGCCGAACAGCTGCGCGAGGGAATCCACGATGCCGAACTGGTGGTGCTGCCGCGGGTGGCGCACATGCTGACCCTGGCCCGTCCGGCGTCGGTGAATGCCTATCTCGCGTCGTTCCTGTCGCGCTTTCCGGAGGAGGGCGGGAACGACGACGATCATCAGGAGCGTCTTCGTGCCGGAAACGGTGTTTCCGGTGCGCCCGGATAAAGATCACAGGAATCCGAGTGGTAATGCCAGGTTAAATCTGGCAACGGAAGTGCGATCCTTTTGTCAATAAAGCAACAATAACCTTAAAATATGTAAAAACAGTCGACGTCTCAATAAAAATACTGGGGCGTCCTGACTCAGGAACGGAGGAACTCCCTGTGCGAGCAATGTTGACGACCGTTTTCGCCGCCGCGGTAGCTCTCTATGGCGCCACCGCCGCCGCGGAGGTGACCTTCAAGCTTGGCCACACCACCTTTGAAAGCCATCCCAACCATGATACGGCCGTCCGTTTCAAGGAAGCCGTGGAACGGCTGACCAAAGGTGAGGTGAAGATTCAGATCTACCCGGCCCGCCAGCTCGGCGATGTCAAGGAACTGGTCCAGGGCGTGCAGTTCGCGACCCTGGACATGGCGGTCCTTCCGACGACCGCCTACTCCACGCAAGTGCCCGCCATGGACGCCTTCCAGCTGCCCTGGCTGATCGGGAGCTATGAGCATTTCGCCAACATCGCGCTGTCGCCCGAAGCCAAGGCCATCATGAAGAGCCTGGACGCCCACGGCACCACCGCGCTCGGCGTCTATGACGGCGGCCTGCGCCACTTCCTGTCGGTCAAGCGCCCGGTTCGCGCCATCGAGGATTTCCAGGGCCAGAAGACCCGCGTGGCCCCGTCCAAGCTCTACATGAACATTTGGAAGGCGGTGAACGTCAACCCGACCCCGATGGCCTATGGCGAGGTCTACACCGGCCTGGAAACCGGCACGCTGGATGCGGTCGAGATCAACCTGACCTCGATCCAGAGCGAGAAGCTGTACGAGATCGCCAAGAACGTCACCCTCACCGGCCAGTATTTCTGGCCGAGCCTCCTGGTCATCAACAAGGGCAAGCTCGACAAGCTGACGCCCGAGCAGCGCAACGCCGTCGTCCAGGCGGCGGATGAGATCGTCCGGCCCCAGGTGATGGCTGTCGAGGAACTCGACAAGAAGCTGATGGTCGAGCTGAAGACGCATGGCGTGACCATCATTGAGCCGTCGCCGGAGCTGCTGGCCGCCGCCCGCCAGCGGGTCCAGCCGGTGATCGACGGCTACGTCAAGGAGAACCCGGCCATCGCCGGTCTGGTGGCCGCGGCCGAGCGGACCAGGCCCGCCGCCTCCAAGCCCTGATCGGTCCTTTCCGGTCGGCGGGGCCGTGGCGCCAGCCATCGGCCCCGCCCTGGGTTCTCAATGAGGAGTTCAGCATGTCCCATCCCAGCGCCTCACCGGGAAGGCGCCGTCTTCAGCGGGCTGTCGCGCTCTATGTCGCGGGCATCGAGCATCTGGCCGTGGCCATCATGGCGGCGTTGGTCGTGGTGGCGATCCTCCAGGTCTTCTTCCGCTACGTCCTCAACGACTCGCTGTCCTGGTCCGAGGAGTTGATGCGTTACCTCATGATCTGGGAAGCCTATCTGGTCGCCGGCGTGGCCTATTCCCGCGGCGAGATGCTCGGCATGCGGTTCGTCGTCGACGCCTGCCCGCCGCCGGTGCGCCGGGCGCTGGAGATGATCGGGCGTGTCCTCATCGCGGTGTTTCTGATCTTCACGGCGTGGTACGGCACC
This sequence comes from Pseudomonadota bacterium, assembly GCA_023416455.1. Lineage (GTDB taxonomy): Bacteria > Pseudomonadota > Alphaproteobacteria > Azospirillales > Azospirillaceae > Azospirillum. Next base: position 14,518 of record JAEZHQ010000013.1, read on the forward strand.
CGGTTCGTGCTTCTGACCTCGGGCGACGAGGCGATCGGGCTGTCCATCTCGCTGGGCTGGGTGCATGCGTCGGTCCCCGTGGGCGCCGCGCTTCTCACTTTCCATGTGCTGTTCGCCGGTCTGTTCGCGCCGCAGGCCGCGCCGCAGCCGGTCGACACGCACGGGCTTCGCCTGTCGGGCCAAACGAGCCAGGGGGTCCCGTCATGAGCTGGCTGTTCGGCGCCTTCGCCGTCACCCTGGTGCTGGGCATTCCGGTCATTTTCGTCCTGGGCATCAGCGCGCTGGTCTATTTCCTGTTCACCGGCCAGCCCCATATGCTGCTGGTGGTGCCCCAGCGCATGTTTTCCGGCATCGATCAGTTCGTGCTTCTGGCGATCCCGCTGTTCGTGCTGGCCGGCAACATCATGTCGGGGGCGGGGCTGACCCAACGCCTGCTCGACTTCGCCAACATCTGGGTCGGCCGCTTCCGCGGCGGCGTGTCGCTGACCGCCATCTGGGGCAGCTTCCTGTTCGGCGGGGTCAGCGGGTCGGCCGCCGCCGACGCGGCGGCGCTCGGCTCGGTGCTCATCCCGGAGATGAAGCGGCAGGGCTATGAACCCGGCTATTCGTCCGGCCTGATCGCGGTCAGCTCGATCATGGCGCCGCTGGTGCCGCCGAGCATCGCCATGATCATCTACGGCGCGCTGAGCGGAACCTCGATCGCCCGCCTGCTCATCGCCGGCATCGTCCCCGGCGTCCTGCTGGCCATCGGCCTGACCGTTTACGCGGTGTGGATCGCCCGCCGGCGCGGCTACCCCACGCGGCCCGCCGCCTCCTGGGACGTGATCCTGCACGCCAGCATCAAGGCCGGCCCGATCATGCTGCTGCCGCTGCTGATCATCGTCGGAATCCGTGGCGGGGTCTTCACGGCGACCGAGGCGGCGGCGGTCGCCGTGATCTACGCCTTCCTGCTGGCGGCCCTGCTCTACCGGACGCTCGACCTCGCCCGGCTGCGCCGCGCCCTGCTGGACACCGCGCTGATGAGTTCCGCCATCTATCTGCTGATGGCGATGGCCAGCATCACCGCCTTCATCCTGGCCAACGAGCAGCTGCCGCAGACCATCGTGAACGGCCTGTTCGCCATCACCGAGAACAAGATCCTGCTGCTGCTGCTGGTCAACGCGGTGCTGCTGGTGCTCGGCATGTTCCTGGACATCACCGGCGTCCTGGTCCTGGCGGTTCCGGCGCTGGTCGGGGTCGGCCAGGCCCTGGGCCTGGACCCGGTGCATCTGGGCATCATGGTGGTGTTCAACCTGCTTCTGGGCTTCGTGACGCCGCCGGTCGGGCTGTGCCTCTTCATCGTCGCCAACATCGCCAGGCTCCGGATGGAGGCGGTCGCCGTCAGCGCCCTGCCGATGCTGGGCGTGGCCTTGGCCGTGCTGCTGATCATCACCTTCGTGCCGGAGATCGTCCTCTTCCTGCCCAACCTGATCATCCGGTAGCGCGGCGCGCCGTGGCGTCGGCGGTGGTGTTGTTCGGGCTGGTGACGTTCCGGGCCATGGCCGGGGCCATGGCCGGGGCCGGCCCCAATCTTGATCCCGGCGGTCCGCTTCACCATCTGTGCGTCAAGGCAACGGGCCGCCGCGCATCCCGCGGGCCGCCGTCGTCGCCTTCCCGCGCCTCCTGGCAGGGCGGGACACGCAACGGAGTGCCTGATGGACTTCGGTCATTTCACCGACCGTGCGCGCGGCGTCATCCAGGCCGCGCAGCTGGTGGCCCTTGCCGGGCGGCATCAGCAACTGACCCCCGAACATCTCGTCAAGGCCCTGGTCGAGGATGGCCAGGGCATGGCCGCGCGCCTCGTCCGCGAGGCCGGCGGCGACCCCGACCTGCTGAAGAGCGCGGCCGAGGAGGCGCTGGAGCGGATTCCCCGCGCGGCCGGCGACGCGCCTTACCCCCTTTACATGTCGCCGGCGCTGGCCGCCGTGATCCAGGCCGCCGTCGAGGCGGCGCACACGGCCGGCGACCGCTACGTCACCGCCGAACGCCTGCTGGCCGGACTGGCCTCCCAGGGCGGGGCGGGGCGCGCCCTGTTCCACCGCGCCGGGGTCGATCCGGCGGTCCTCGCCGAAGCCGTCGGAGCGCTCCGCCAGGGCCGCCCGGTGGAGGAGCGGGCGGACGCCCAGCTCGGCGAGGCGCTGGCCAAATACGCCCGCGACCTGACCGAGGAGGCCCGGCAGGGTCGTCTCGACCCGGTGATCGGGCGCGACGACGAGATCCGCCGCACCATCCAGGTGCTGGCGCGGCGCACCAAGAACAACCCCGTGCTGATCGGCGAGCCCGGCGTCGGCAAGACGGCCGTGGTGGAGGGGCTGGCCCAGCGGCTGGCCTCCGGCGACGTGCCGGAGGGGCTGAAGGACCGCCGCGTCCTGGCGCTCGACCTCACCGCGCTTCTGGCCGGCGCCAAGTTCCGCGGCGAGTTCGAGGAGCGGCTGAAGGCGGTGCTGGCGGAGGTGCAGGACGCGGCCGGCCGCATCATCCTGTTCATCGACGAGCTGCATTCGCTGATCGGCGCCGGCCGCACGGAGGGCGCCATGGACGCGGCCAACATGCTGAAGCCGGCGCTGGCGCGCGGCGAGCTGCGCTGCGTCGGCGCCACCACGCCCGACGAATACCGCCGCTACATCGAGAAGGACGCGGCGCTCGCCCGCCGCTTCCAGCCGGTCAGCGTGGATGAGCCCTCGGCCGAGGACGCGGTGTCGATCCTGCGCGGCATCAAGGGCAAGTACGAGGTGCACCACGGCGTGCGCATCGCCGACGCGGCGGTGGTCGCGGCGGTGCAGCTCTCGGCCCGCTACATCGCCGACCGCCGCCTGCCCGACAAGGCCATCGACCTGGTGGACGAGGCCGCCTCGCGCCTGCGCATGGCCATCGACAGCAAGCCCGAGGCGCTCGACGCCGTCGGCCGCCGCGTCGCCCAGCTCAAGATCGAGCGGGAGGCGCTGAAGGCCGAGCCGGACGCCGCCTCGCAGGAGCGGCTGCACAAGCTGGAGTCCGAGCTGGCCGAGGCGGAGGCACGGCAGGCCGCCATGGACGCGGAGTGGCTGGCCAGTCAGTCGCGGCGCACCGAGGGCCGCCGCCTCAAGGAGGAGCTGGACCAGGCGCGCACCCGGCTGGAGCGCGCCCAGCGCGACGGCGACTGGGCCAGGGCCGGCGAGCTGGCCTACGGCGTCATCCCCGAGCTGGAGAAGCGCCTGGGCGAGGCGGAATCCCGCGCCAGCGCCGAGCGCGACGAGGTTGCCGCCAAGGACATCGCCGCGGTGGTGACGCGCTGGACCGGCATCCCCGTCGACCGCATGCTGGAAGGCGAGCGGCAGCGGCTGCGCGGCATGGAGGAGACGCTGGCCGGGCGCGTGGTCGGCCAGGCCGAGGCGGTGCGCGCCGTGGCCAAGGCGGTGCGGCGGTCGCGGGCCGGGCTGAAGGACCCGAACCGGCCGACCGGATCCTTCCTGTTCCTCGGCCCGACCGGCGTCGGCAAGACCGAGCTGGCCAAGGCGCTGGCCGCCTTCCTGTTCGACGACGAGAACGCGGTGACCCGCCTCGACATGTCCGAATACATGGAGAAGCATGCGGTCAGCCGCATGATCGGCTCGCCGCCGGGCTATGTGGGCTACGACGACGGCGGCTCGCTGGCCGAGCGCATCCGGCGCCGGCCCTATCAGGTCGTGCTTCTGGACGAGGTCGAGAAGGCCCACCCGGACGTGCTGAACGTCCTGTTGCAGGCGCTCGACGACGGGCGGCTGACCGACGGGCAGGGGCGGACGGCCGACTTCCGCCACGCCATCCTGATCATGACCTCCAACCTCGGGGCCGAGGCGCTGACCGCGCTTGGCGAGGAGGACGGGATCGAGGGCGCGCGGGTCGAGGTGATGGACGCGGTGCGCCGCGCCTTCCGGCCGGAGTTCCTGAACCGGCTGGACGACGTGCTGGTCTTCCGCCGCCTCGGGCGTGACCAGATGGCGCGGATCGTCGACATCCAGCTCGCCCGCGTGAACGCCCGGCTGGCCGAGCGCGGCCTGACGCTGGCCGCCACGCCGGCGGCCCGCGCCCGGCTGGCCGAGCTGGGCTGGGATCCGGCCTTCGGTGCCCGGCCGCTGAAGCGGGCGGTGCAGAACCTCGTCGAGGATCCGATCGCCGAACGCCTGCTGGACGGCGAGATCGCCGACCGCTCGACGCTCGCGCTCGACGTCCTGGACGGCCGCCTCGCGCTCGACGGCGTTCCGGTCGAGGAGGACCGGCCGACCGGCTTCAAGGCGCCGGAGCGCCCGCCGATCGGCTTCGCGCTGAGCGGCG
>JAEZHQ010000016.1 GCA_023416455.1 Pseudomonadota bacterium
GCGCCCCGGTGCAGACGCCGCTGTTCGTCCCGGTCACACTGGCCGAGGAAGCGACGCCCGCTCCCTCAAGGGATCGCCGCCCGGCAACGCAGGAGAGACCGCCAGGGCGCATCGAAACGGACCGGCGCAGCGGGCGGTTGGTGTTGGTGTTCCAAGGCGCCGTCGATCCTGGCCTCGCTCATCCAGAGCGCCCGCCTCAACGGCGTCGCCCTCCAGCGGCTCGCCCCGCAGCAGGCGCGTGACCGCCGCCACCTTGCGGGCCGCGGAGAAGCGTTGCGGCGTGCCGGCGTCCGCGCCCGAGGGGGCGCCGGCGCCAGCGTGGTGGGCGCGCTCCGGCGCCCCCCGGGCTTACGTCCCTGTTCCTTGTCCATGTCAACACCTCCGGTTGTGGTTCAATCCACCGCAGCCGGGTGTCTCCTCGAACCGTGCCGCGCCCCACAATCCGGACGAGCCCGAGCACACCGCCTTCCAGGCGCTGTAGCCCATGCTGTTCGACACGGAGGCCATCGCCGAGGCCGATGTCCCCGCCCTGGCAAAGGCCATCCTCGACCTCCGCGAACACGTCAAGGGCCGACGCCACAGATCTGCGGTGATTGCCCGGCCCGGGCCAAAGGGTGCGCTCATAACGCTTACGGCCGACGGGACCATGCCCGCCCTCGCGGTCATTCACCGAAACCGGAACAAGCTCGCAAGGCACCGGCGTTCGCAACCGGCCGTCAGAGGGACGGCACGGTCCCGCCATCGATCGTGCACTCCGCGCCATGGATGGCCGACGCGCGGTCGGAGGCCAGGAAGGCGATCAGCTCCGCCACCTCCTCGGGCCAGGCGGGCCGTCCCAGGGGTATGCCGCCAAGCGCGTCCAGGATGCTCCGGCGCGCGGCCTCCTCGCTCACGCCGGCGCTGGCGGCGATCCGCTGCACCATCGCGTCCGAGGCCGCCGTGCGGATCCAGCCGGGCGCCACGCTGTTGACGCGCACCCCCCTGGGGCCGACCTCCTTGGAGAGCGCCTTGCTGTAGGTGGTCAGCGCCGCCTTAGCCGCGGCATAGGCCGTGGTGGAGTCGTGGAGCGGCAGACGGCGCTGGATGGACGAGGTGTGGATCACGACGCCCGAGCCGCGCCCGATCATCGGCGGCAACAGCGCACGGTCGAGCCGCACCGCGGCCATCAGGTTGAGATCGATCTCGAAGCGCCACGCCTCGTCGCTGAGCGCCGCGAACCCGCCGCCCGGCGCCTTGGAACCGCCGACGACATGGACCAGGATGTCGACGCCGCCAAGCCTCTCCATCGCGGCCGCGGCCAGCGCGGCGCATCCCTCGGGGGTGGAAAGGTCGGCCTGGACGAACGCCTCCTCGGGCATGTCCCCGGGCCGTCCGGAGCGGGCGGCGGTGACCAGCCGCGCGCCGCCGGCGGCAAAGCGGCGGAAGACCGCCTGGCCGACCCCCTGGGTGCCGCCGGTCACGACGACGCGCTTGCCGGCGAACTCCCCGGCCTCCCGCGGAGCGGTCATGGGCCGATCTCCAGACGGGCGATCCGGCCGCCGGCCAGCGTGAAGCGGAACGTCAGGGTGACCGGGCTTCCCGGAAACGCCCCCGCCACCTCGGCCACCATCACCCGGTCGGCTCCGTCGGGTGCCACCGACAGCGGCGTCGCCACCGCCCGGTTCCCGATCGTCGCCTCCTCGATCCACGCCCGAAGCGCGTCGCGCCCTTCATGGGTGCGCTTCTCGTCGATGACCGTCGCGTCCTCCGCGAAGGGCGCCAGCATGGCCTCGGCGTCGAAGCGCGCGTTCGCCTCCAGATAGGCGGCGATGGGATCGGCTGATTGAACGGACATCCTGCCTCCTTGCCCGCCCCGGCAGCGGGCTGTTGTTGCCGGCCGGCAAAATTGCGGGCAAGCTGAAGGAATGACAAGAACGCACGAAAAAGTAAGATACTCACCGGAAGGTAAGCGCCCGGACTACACGCCGTCGCTCGGAGCCCGTGGCGTCCAGAACGTGCTGCGCGTCCTGGAGGGGCGATGGAAGCTGGTGATCCTCTTCCAGCTGTTCGGCGGCCGGCGGCTGCGCTTCTCGGAACTGGAACGCGCCATCCCCGGCATCTCGCAGAAGATGCTGATCCAGCAGTTGCGCCAGATGGAGAGGGACGGCGTGGTGGCGCGGGTCGTCCACCATGAGGTGCCGCCCCGGGTCGACTACCACCTCACGGACTGGGGCCAGGCGCTGTGCCCGGCCCTGGACGCGCTGCTGATGTGGGCGGAAGCGGCACCCGGCCCCTTGCGCGCCGCCCTGCTCGACAGGGACGCCGCTCCCGACGCGGCGGATCCCGTCCCGGAAGCCGGGCCGGGCTGATGCCCCCGCAAGCGCTCAGGCGGCCGGGCCGGTGGCACGGGCCGGGCCGCCCGAGCGGCGAAGCTCCTCGACCTCGGCGTCGCTGAAGACGCGGGAGCGGGTGAGGAAGCGCACGCCCTCCGGCGCCTCCAGGGAGAAGCTGGCGCCGCGGCCGGGCACCACGTCGACGATGAGCTGCGTGTGCTCCCAGTAGGCGAACTGGGCGGCCCCCATGTAGAAGTCGCAGCCGCCGATGACGCCGAGCCGGACGTCCTGGCCGCCCGGCCGGAACTCGCCCTCCATGAAGCACATCGGCGCGCTGCCGTCGCAGCAGCCGCCGGACTGGTGGAAGAACAGAGGCCCGTACAGCCCGCGCAGCCGGTCGATGAGGTCGAGGGCGGCAGAGGTGGCGATGACACGTTCGACCATGGGACGGACCCGTGCTGGGATAAGGAAGGGGGACGGCGACGAAAGGGGGCCGGGGGCATGGCCGCCCCCGGCCCTTCAGGCCGCCCGGCAGGAGCCTGGAACGATCAGAAGAAGCCCAGCGCCTTCGGGCTGTAGCTGACCAGGAGGTTCTTGGTCTGCTGGTAGTGGTCGAGCATCATCTTGTGGGTCTCGCGCCCGATGCCCGACTGCTTGTAGCCGCCGAAGGCCGCGTGGGCCGGGTAGAGATGGTAGCAGTTGGTCCACACGCGGCCGGCCTGGATGGCGCGGCCCAGGCGGAAGGCGCGGTTGCCGTCGCGGCTCCACACGCCGGCGCCCAGCCCGTAGAGCGTGTCGTTGGCGATGGCCAGCGCCTCCTCCTCGGTCTTGAAGGGGGTCACGGACACCACCGGCCCGAAGATCTCCTCCTGGAAGATGCGCATCTTGTTGTGGCCCTCGAAGACCGTCGGCTGGACGTAGTAGCCGCTCTCCAGCTCGCCGCCGAGATGGGCGCGCTCGCCGCCGATCAGGACCTTGGCGCCCTCGGCCTTGCCGATGTCGATGTAGGACAGGATCTTCTCGAGCTGGTCGATGGACGCCTGCGCGCCGATCATCGTCGCCGGGTCGAGCGGGCTGCCCTGCTTGACCGCGCCGACGCGGGCGACGGCCTTCTCCATGAACTTGTCGTAGATCGACTCCTGAACCAGCACGCGGCTGGGGCAGGTGCAGACCTCGCCCTGGTTGAGGGCGAACATGGCGAAGCCTTCCAGCGCCTTGTCGAGGAAGTCGTCGTCCTCGGCCATCACGTCGGCGAAGAAGATGTTGGGCGACTTGCCGCCCAGCTCCAGCGTGACCGGGATGATGTTCTCCGCCGCGTACTGCATGATGAGGCGGCCGGTGGTGGTCTCGCCGGTGAAGGCGATCTTGGCGATGCGCGGGCTCTGCGCCAGCGGCTTGCCCGCCTCGATGCCGAAGCCGTTGACCACGTTGACGACGCCGGCGGGCAGCAGGTCGCCGACCAGCTCCATCAGGACCAGGATGGCCATCGGGGTCTGCTCGGCCGGCTTCAGCACCACGCAGTTGCCCGCCGCCAGCGCCGGGGCCAGCTTCCACACCGCCATCAGCAGCGGGAAGTTCCACGGGATGATCTGGCCGACGACGCCCAGCGGCTCATGGAAGTGATAGGCGTAGGTGGTGTGGTCGATCTCCGCGATGGTGCCTTCCTGGGCGCGGACGCAGCCGGCGAAGTAGCGGAAATGGTCGATGGCCAGCGGCAGGTCGGCGTGGGTCGTCTCGCGGATCGGCTTGCCGTTGTCCAGCGTCTCGGCCAGCGCCAGGACGTCGAGGCGCTCCTCCATGCGGTCGGCGATCTTGTTCAGGATGCGGGCGCGCTCGGCCGGCGAGGTGCGGCCCCAGGCGTCCTTGGCCTTGTGGGCGGCGTCCAGCGCCTTCTCGATGTCCTCGGCGGTGGAGCGGGCCACCTCGCACAGCGGCTTGCCGGTGATCGGGGTCAGGTTGGTGAAGTACTGGCCGCGGGTGGGCGCCACCCACTGGCCGCCGATGAAGTTGTCGTAGCGCGGCCGGATGGCCACCTGCTTGCTCAGCGTTTCCAATGCCTGGTGGATCATGGACCGGCGTCCTCCCGATGTGCGTTGACCGACATGTGGCGAGCACGACCGGCGTTGGTCGTGTGTCCCTGTTCCCTTGGGACATCCGCCCGTCGTCTGAGGGGCGCTTTACCGTGCTCGTCGCCGCTCCGTTATCGGGGCAGGCACGGCCCGCGGTAAATCGTACTTTCGTTGAAGCCGCAACCGCACGGCGTGGCGGCGGAAAGGGGCCGGGGGACCAAACGCGACCCCCCGGCCAGGTCGCGACGGACGCCCGCCGCCGGAAGCCGGGCCGCGGTTTCGCGGCGCCGGCCCGCCCGGCCGGCTTGCACCGGCGGCCATGGCGGTGCGAGTGTCGGGAATGGCCCCGGGAGGGGAAATGATACCTTGGACCAAGGCGCCGCCAGCGGGAGAGACCGGCGGCGGCGCCGGGACGGCGAGGACGGACATGACAACCGACATCCGGGTGCGCTTCCTGCACCCGTCGGGGGCCATCGGCCCCGGCAAGATCGCCCTGCTGGAGGGGATCGACCGCACCGGCTCCATCTCGGCGGCGGCGCGCGGGCTCGGCATGTCCTTCCGGCGCGCCTGGTTCCTGGTCGAGACCATGAACGGCGCCTTCCGCGACCCGGTGGTGCGCACCAGCGTCGGTGGCCGGGAAGGCGGCGGGTCCGGCCTGACCGCCTTCGGGCAGGAGGTGGTCGCCCGCTACCGCGCCATGGAGGAGGAGGCGCGCCGCGCCGCCGCCCCCCACCTGGCCTGGCTCGACGCGGCGCTGCGCCCGCCGCCGGCGGCGGCCGGGGACCCGCCGGAGGTGGATGAACCGGCGGAGGTGGTTGAGCCGATGGAACCAAAGTCCAATTCTCCGGAATCCGGCAATCCGTAAAGTCAGCCCCCGACGCCGCCCGCCATCGCCGCGGCCGACCGAAGGAGGCTTTGACCATGCGCACCGCACCCCGTCTGCTGACCGGCTCCACCCTGGCCCTGGCGCTGCTGGCGCTCGCCCCCGCGGCGCGCGCCGACGGCGACCCGGCCAAGGGCGAGACGCTGTTCCGCCAGTGCAAAGCCTGCCACGCGACGGAGGCCGGCAAGAACCGGGTCGGCCCCACCCTGCACGGCCTGTTCGGCCGCAAGGCCGGCGCGGTCGAGAGCTTCGCCGGCTATTCGGCGGGGCTGAAGGCGTCGGGCATCGTGTGGGACGCGGCGACGCTCGACCCCTACCTGGCCGACCCGCGCCAGGTCGTCGCCGACAGCCGCATGGTCTTCGCCGGCATGGCCAAGCCGGAGGACCGCGCCGACCTCATCGCCTATCTCCGGAACGCCACGCGGTAGCGCCGCCGCCAACCGGCGCGGGAACCGCCCGGCCGCGGCCCCTGTTGCCCAGGACCCCCCATCCTTCCCTTCGCACCCGGGAGCCCGCGCATGACCCGCGAACCGCAGCAGCAGCCCACCCCGCCGGCCACCCCCGGCCGCCCCGGCAGGACGGACATCCGCCCGCTGTGCGACGAGGCCAGCGGCGGCGGCGGGTCGTCCCCCGACACGCGCGACCGCGGCATGCCCGGCGGCTCGCCCGCCGGCCCGCGGCAGGACGGGTGCCGCCCCATCGGCCGGCCCGATCAATAGGCCGCCCGGCCTACCGCCGTGGGGGGACCGTCCCGGCCTATCCGGGGCCGTCCCGAATTGGTGTAGCGGCACCGGGGCGGCGCGTCTAAAAGGAAGGCTCTCCGGCACCAACACGGGCTGCGACCGGCATGCTGAAGCGCCTCTACGACTGGACCATGGCCAAGGCGGCCTCGCGGAACGCCACGGGCTGGCTGGCCGGGTTCTCCTTCGCAGAAAGCTCCTTCTTTCCGATCCCGCCGGACCTGCTGCTGATCCCCATGGTGCTCGCCAACCGCCGGGCGGCCTGGCGCATCGCCACCATCTGCACCCTGGCCTCGGTGGTCGGCGGCATCGCCGGCTACATGATCGGCTATTTCCTGTACGAGACGCTGGGCCGCCTGGTCATCGACTTCTACCATCTGGAGGCCCGCTTCGAAGCGCTGCGTCACACCTTCGTCGAATACGGCGCCGAGATCCTGATCATCAAGGGGATGACCCCCATTCCCTACAAGCTGCTGACCATCACGGCCGGGGTGGCGAAGCTGAACCTGTGGGTGTTCATCGGCGCCTCGATCCTGTCCCGGGCCATGCGCTTCTATCTGGTGACGGCCCTGCTCTACTGGTTCGGCGAACCCATCCGCACCTTCATCGAGAAGCGGCTGACCCTGGTCACCAGCGTCTTCGCCGTCACGCTGGTCGGCGGCTTCCTCGTGGTCAAGCTGCTGTAGCCACCGCCGGCGCGACACCCGCCCGCCCGCCCTGTTGAGCCCCACGACGATGCGGCGGCGCAGCGGCGCGGGAACCGGCGGGAGGGAATGATGGAACGTCTGCACGGGGCCTCGGTCGTGCTCACCGGGGCGTCGAGCGGGATCGGCCGGGCGACGGCCCTGGCCTTCGCCCGGCAGGGCGCCCGCCTGACGCTGGCCGCCCGCCGCGCCGACCTGCTGGAGGAGGTGGCCGGGGAGTGCCGCGACCTTGGCGCCGCGGCGATCGCCGTGCCGACCGACGTCACCGACGCCGCCGCCGTCCGGCGGCTGGCCGGGCGGGCGGTGGAGCGCTTCGGCGGAATCGACGTGTGGGTCAGCAACGCCGGGGTCGGCGCCGTCGGCCGCTTCGAGGAGACCCCGGTGGAGGCGCACCGCCGGGTCATCGAGACCAACCTGCTGGGTCCCCTGTACGGCGCCCACGCCGTGATCCCGCTGTTCCGGCGCCAGGGCCGCGGCGTCCTCATCACCACCGTCTCGGTCGGCGCCTGGGCGCCCGCCCCCTACGCCGCCGCCTACGCGGCCAGCAAGTTCGGTCTGGAAGGGCTTCTGGAGAGCCTGCGGGCCGAGCTGGTGGACGCCCCGGGCGTGGCGGTCTGCGGCGTCTACCCGTCCTTCACCGACACGCCCGGCATGACCCACGGCGCCAACTACACCGGCCACGCGCTGGAGCCGGAAAGCCCCTTCCACGACGACCCCGAGGACGTCGCCGCCACCATCGTGGCGCTCGCCCGGCGGCCGCGCGCCCAGGCGATGGTGGGCGCGCTCACCCCGCTGACCCGGCTCGGCCATGCGGTGGCGCCGCGGCTGATGGAGGCGGTCGCCGGTTACGGCGCGCACCGGCATTTCCGCCGGACGCCGCCCGCCCCGGCCACCGACGGCAACCTCTTCGCGCCGATGCGGGAGGGGCGCGGTGTCACCGGCGGCTACCGCCGCCCGCCACCCGCCTGGCTGGCGCCGGCGGTCGCGGCCGGAATGGCGG